>DATFWC010000164.1:0-18187 GCA_035259885.1 Xanthobacteraceae bacterium | reverse complement strand
GCCCTCGAAGCCGAAGGCTACCGGATCATGACGTACACGGATGGCGCCTCGGCGTTGGACGGATTCAAGACGTCGCCGCCCGACCTCGCCATCCTCGACATCAAGATGCCGCGCATGGACGGCATGGAGACGTTGCGCCGGCTGCGCCAGAAGTCCGACATGCCGGTGATCTTCCTCACCTCCAAGGACGAGGAGATCGACGAACTGTTCGGCCTCAAGATGGGCGCCGACGACTTCATCCGCAAACCGTTCTCGCAACGCCTGCTGGTCGAGCGGGTCAAGGCGGTGCTGCGGCGCTCGATCCCCAAGGACGCCACCGCCGTCAAGGAGGTCGACGCCAAGGTGCTCGAGCGCGGACTCCTGCGCATGGATCCGGAGCGCCACACCTGCACCTGGAAGGCCGACCCGGTGACGCTCACCGTCACCGAGTTCCTGATCCTGCAGGCGCTGGCGAGCCGGCCCGGTGTGGTCAAGAGTCGCAACGCGCTGATGGACGCCGCCTATGACGATCAGGTCTACGTCGACGACCGGACCATCGACAGCCACATTAAGCGGCTGCGCAAGAAGTTCAAGGCGGTCGACGACAATTTCGACATGATCGAGACGCTGTACGGCGTCGGCTATCGTTTCAAAGAAGCGTGATCGGCCGTGTGACAGAGCCGGCCCAATTACGATAAGTTTGCCGTCCGGCGACGGGTTCGCCCGCATCCTCGCAACGCCCCGTCGGGCGCTGCCAGGCGAGGAGCAAGGACGCACGTGCTCGATCGAACCATCCAGGCAGACGCCAGGCAGGACGTGGCTGAACGCCCGGCCGACGCCGCCGAGCGCACGGTCGAACTGACGGCACCGCCCGAGGGCGGCGGCGTGCGCGGCTGGCCGCGTCGCATCTGGCAGTTCTTCGATGCGCTGACGTTCTCCAGCCTCACCCGCCGCATCCTGTCGCTCAACGTTGCCGGGCTGGTGGCGCTGGTGATCGGCATCCTCTACCTGTCGCAGTTCCGCGCCGGCCTGATCGACGCGCGCATCCAGACCCTGCTCACCCAGGGCGAGATCATTGCCGGCGCCATCGCCACCTCGGCGACGGTGGAGACCGACTCCTCCATCACCATCGACCCGGAGCGGCTGCTCGAGCTGCAGACCGGCGAGAGCTACGGGCCCGAGGACTACCTGTCGCTCGAGTTTCCCATCAACCCGGAACGGGTGGCGCCGGTGCTGCGCCGCCTGGTGTCGCCGACCCAGACCCGCGCCCGCATCTACGACCGCGACGGCGTGATGCTGCTCGACAGCCGCAACCTCTATGGCCGCGGCGACGTGCTGCGCTTCGACCTGCCGGCGCCCACCGTCGAACGGCCGGGCTGGATCCGGCGCAACCTGATCAAGCTGCGCCGCTGGATGCAGAAAGGCGATCTGCCGCTCTACCGCGAGCTCGGGCCGGAGAACGGCAAGGGCTATCCCGAAGTGGCGGAGGCGCTGGCCGGCCAGAAGGCGAGCCGCGTGCGCGTCAACGACCGCGGCGAGGTGATCGTGTCGGTGGCGGTGCCGGTGCAGCGCTTCCGCGCCGTGCGCGGCGCGCTGCTCCTGTCGACGCAGGGCGGCGACATCGACCAGGCGGTGGAAGCCGAGCGGCTGCAGATCGTCACGGTGTTCCTCATCCTGCTCGGCGTGATGGTGGTGCTGTCGACGCTGCTGGCGCGCACCATCGCGGAGCCGGTCAAACGGCTGGCGGAAACCGCCGAACGGGTGCGCCGGCGCATCCGCTCGCGCGTGGAAATTCCCGATTTCACCCACCGGCGCGACGAGATCGGGCATCTCTCCGGCACGCTGCGCGACATGACCAACGCGCTCTACAGCCGCATCGAGGCGATCGAAAGCTTCGCCGCCGACGTGGCGCACGAGCTGAAGAATCCGCTGACCTCGCTGCGCTCGGCGGTCGAGACCCTGCCGCTCGCCCGCTCCGACGAGAGCCGGAAGCGGCTGCTCGCCGTCATCCAGCACGACGTCAGGCGGCTCGATCGCCTGATCTCCGACATCTCCGACGCCAGCCGGCTCGACGCCGAGCTTCAACGCCAGGAGGTCGGGCCGATCGACTTGGCAAAACTGCTCAACACGCTGGTGACGGTCGCCAACGAGGTGCGGCGCGACGACCAGGTCCGCGTGTCGCTCAGGTTCGAAGGCGGCGGCCCGAGCGACTTCATGGTGGCGGGCCACGATTCCCGCCTCGGGCAGGTGATCGACAACCTGATCGACAATGCGCGCTCGTTCTCGCCGCCGGGCGGCACCGTGCGGGTGATCTGCCGGCGCCTGCGCAGCCAGATCGAGGTCACGGTGGACGACGACGGGCCGGGCATCCGCCCGGACGCGCTGGAGAAGATTTTCGAGCGCTTCTACACCGACCGGCCGGAGCAGGGTTTTGGCCAGAATTCCGGGCTCGGCCTCTCCATCTCCAAGCAGATCGTCGAGGCGCATGGCGGCCGCGTCTGGGCCGAGAACCGCGTCAGCGCCAACGGCACCGACGTGCTCGGCGCGCGCTTCCTCGTGCGCCTGCCCGCGATGTAGCGACGAGCCGCGATGGCGAGCGACGCGAGCTCCGGCGGCGCGGCGGCGGCCACGATTCATGCCTCCGCCGTGCTGATCGGCGCTCGGGCGGTGCTGATCCGCGGGCCGGCCGGAAGCGGCAAGTCGCGCCTGGCCCTGGCCCTGGTGGACGCGGGCCGCCGCGGCCTCGTTCCATTTGCCCGCCTGGTGGCCGATGACCGCGCCCACGTGGCCGCGGTCCACGGCCGGCTGCTGGTGCGGCCGGCGGAAAGACTAGCCGGGCTGATTGAGGTGCGCGGCCTCGGCCTGCGCCGGCTGCCGTTCGAGCCGGCGGCCGTGGTCGGGCTTGTGGTCGACCTCGCGGCCGAGGACGCGGAACGCCTGCCGCCGGCGCCGGCGCGCGCCACCACTATCGACGGGATTGCGCTGCCGCGGCTTGCCGTCGCACCCGGCCAGGATGCCTTAACGCGCGTGCTCGCCACCACGACTACAATCCAGGGGGACCTCTGTGAGGCGGGGATCCCCGCCCCCACATAAGGAAAAACCGGGGAGCATTGGAAAAAATGCGGTGTTTTGGCTTATGGTCAGTGGTGCGTTAACGGGTCGCCACTACCCTGGCGTGGTTTGGTATTGCTGCGGCGCAACACCAGTCATAAATCGGTCAAGGTGCCCTTGCGCAGGGACCTTGGATGACCATGATTGTGGCCCTTTCGTGCGGCGCAGCGTAAGCGCCGACCGGAGTAGTTGATGATCGGCGTGGTACTCGTCACCCACGGGCGGCTCGCGTGCGAGTTCCGCGCGGCCCTGGAGCATGTCGTGGGTCCGCAAGCCCAGTTCGAGGTGGTGACGATCGGACCCGACGACAACGTCGAGCAGCGGCGCAGCGACATCATCGCGGCGATCAAGCGGGTCGACAGCGGCGACGGCGTCGCGATCCTGACCGACATGTTCGGCGGCACGCCGTCCAATCTCGCCATCTCGTGCATGAGCAACCCCAAGGTCGAGGTGCTCGCCGGTATCAATTTGCCGATGCTCATCAAGCTCGCCAAGGTGCGCATGTGCGCGGGCTTGAGCGATGCGGTCGCCAAGGCCCAGGAGGCCGGGCGCAAATACGTGACCATCGCCAGCCAGGTTCTCGCCGGCAAATAGCCTCCGCTCCGATTCGCCCACAACACAGTTGCGCCGCGATGCGTCGCGGGGCTTGATGGCGCCCACATGAGCGAACCGCATCAGGGCGACGACGGGCCGGCGGGCGCGGACCCGCCGGGGGGCGACGACCCGTCAGACGACCTCGCGCCGGCCGAGGACGCCCTCGTACGCGTGATGGACGTCATCAACCAGAAAGGCCTGCACGCCCGGGCGTCGGCCAAGTTCGTGCAGACGGTCGAGAAGTTCAATGCCGAAGTGCGGGTGACGCGCGGCGGCGAACGCGTCGGCGGCACCTCGATCATGGGCCTGATGATGCTGGGCGCCGCGCCCGGCACCTCGATCACGGTGGAGGCGTTCGGCCCGCAGGCAGCGGAAGTGCTCGACGCGCTGGAGGCGCTGCTGGCCGACCGCTTCGGCGAGGAGGAGTAGCCAAAAAAACTCGGCGCCACGTAGCCCGCATGGAGCGCAGCGGAATGCGGGAACGGCATTTCCGATTGACGCGGCCGCTCCCGGATTTCGCTGCGCTCCATCCGGGCTACGGGAATCGTTGGCTACGCCGCGGACTTGAACACCAGCCGCGCGGCGACCTTCAAGTCCCGGACGAACTCCTGGTACTTCGCGCGCTTGTCGGCCTCGTCCTCGGTGCGCAGCAGGGCGGACGGGTGGATGGTGACCACCAGGCGCGAACCGTCGTGCAGATCGATCGGCTCGCCGCGCACCTTGGCGATGGTGACGGCGCGGCCGAGCAGGCTGCGCGCCGCGGTGGCGCCCAGCGCCACCACGACCTCCGGCTTGACGATCAGACGCTCGAGGTCGTTCCACCATTTGCAGCGCTCGATCTCGTAGGCGTTCGGCCGCTTGTGCAGGCGGCGCTTGCCGCGCATCTCGAATTTGAAGTGCTTCACGCCATTGGTGACGAACGTCTCCTTGCGCGGGATGCCGGCATCCTCCAGCGCCTGGTCGAGGATTTTCCCCGCCGGCCCGACGAACGGCTTTCCGGCCAAGTCTTCCTTGTCGCCCGGCTGCTCGCCCACCAGCATGAACTTGGCGTGGGACGGCCCCTCGCCTGGCACGACCTGGGTCGCATCCTTGTACAGGGGACAGCGCGTGCACTCGGCCTCGGCCGCACGCAGTTGCGCAAGGGTCTTGATCGCGGAGGGAATTTTCTCGGTCATGGTTCTGGCTCGCTGCACCCTGTCAACGCGGGCCACGGCCTCTGGGTCCTTTTGCGCCTGTCCTGAAGCCCAGGCGCAGGCGACATAAAGAAATCTTTATATCGTTATTGCCTCGGGGCCGCGGCCCTGGTATGAGGCAGCACCCGGCCTGCCGGCGTCGCGGCACGGCCTCAACCCGCTCCAGCCAGGATCAGCAATGACCGCCGTCAAGAAGACCGCCAAAGCCGCGCCCGCCGCCGACTACGTCGTCAAGGACATCGGTCTCGCCGAATGGGGGCGCAAGGAAATTTCCATCGCCGAGACCGAGATGCCGGGCCTGATGTCGACCCGGGAGGAGTTCGGCTCCGAGCAACCGCTGCGCGGCGCCCGCATCTGCGGCTCGCTGCACATGACGATCCAGACCGCGGTGCTGATCGAGACGCTCACCTCGCTCGGCGCCGACGTGCGCTGGGCCTCGTGCAACATCTATTCGACCCAGGACCACGCCGCGGCAGCGATCGCGGCCGGCGGCACGCCGGTGTTCGCCGTCAAGGGCGAGAGCCTCGAGGACTACTGGGACTACACCCACCGCATCTTCGAGTGGTCGGACGGCGGCACGCCCAACATGATCCTCGACGACGGCGGCGACGCCACGCTCCTGGTCCATCTCGGCTCACAGGCGGAGCAGAATCCTTCGGTGCTCAACCACCCGACCAACGAGGAGGAGGAAGTCCTGTTCGCCGCCATCAAGAAGCGGCTCAAGGACAAGCCAGGCTGGTATTCGACGCTGGGCAAGAACATCAAAGGCGTCACCGAGGAGACGACCACCGGCGTGCACCGCCTCTACCAGATGGAACGCGACGGACGGCTCCTGTTCCCGGCGATCAACGTCAACGACAGCGTGACGAAATCCAAGTTCGACAATCTGTACGGTTGCCGCGAAAGCCTGGTCGACGGCATCCGCCGCGGCACCGACGTTATGATGGCCGGCAAGGTCGCCATGGTCGCCGGCTACGGCGACGTCGGCAAGGGCTCGGCCGCCTCGCTGCGCCAGGCCGGCTGCCGCGTGCTCGTCTCCGAGATCGACCCGATCTGCGCCCTGCAGGCGGCCATGGACGGCTACGAGGTCACCACCATGGACGATGCGGCGCCGCGCGCCGACATCTTCGTGACCGCCACCGGCAACGTCGACGTGATCACGATCGAGCACATGCGGCGGATGAAGCATCGGGCGATCGTGGCCAACATCGGCCACTTCGATTCCGAGATCCAGGTCGCCGCGCTCAAGAACCTCAAATGGCACAACGTCAAGCCGCAGGTGGACGAAATCGAGTTCCCGGACCACAAGCGCATCATCCTGTTGTCGGAAGGCCGGCTGGTGAACCTCGGCAACGCCATGGGGCATCCGAGCTTCGTGATGTCGTCGTCGTTCACCAACCAGACGCTGGCGCAGATCGAGCTGTGGACCAACCCGGGCAAGTATGAGCGCCGCGTCTACACGCTGCCAAAGCACCTCGACGAGAAGGTCGCGCGTCTGCACCTGGCCAAGATCGGCGTCAAGCTCACGCGCCTCAACGAGAAGCAGGCGACCTATATCGGCGTGCCGGCCGAGGGCCCGTTCAAGCCGGATCATTACCGGTATTGAGGCCCGGCAACTGGCGGGCTTTCGCTTCGAGCGTGCCACAGACTCCACCTCCCCCGGGTATCTTGAGGTGCGAGGCAAAGCCACTTGCGCCACCTCTCCCCGCGTGCGGGGAGAGGTCGGATTCCGAGCGCAGCGAAAGAATCCGGGTGAGGGGGCGTACCGCGAGCCTCAGCTTGTGGACAAGCCCCCTCACCCGATTTGCTTCGCTTCGCCAGGGCTCCGCTCGCAAATCGACCTCTCCCCGCACGCGGGGAGAGGTGGAGCAAGCGGCGCGCGCGTTGCCACCTCCAAGCAGCGAGCCATATGCGATAGCCCCCCTGAAGGAGGAGGTGGAGCGCGCGGCAATTCTTGTGCGACAATCCCACGATGATCTGGAGGCGCTTTCTCATCGCCGGAATCGCCCTGTTGGCCGCCGCCCCGCCAGCGCGCGCCGATGCGGTCGCCGAGTTCTATCGCGGCAAGACCGTCAACCTCATGATCGGGGTCGGGGTGGGCGGCGAGTACGATCTGCAGGCCCGGCTGGTCGGGCGCCATATCGGCAAGCATATCCCGGGCAACCCGAGCATCGTGCCGCAGCAGATGACCGGCGCCGGCGGCCTGAAAATGACCAACTGGCTCGCCGCGGTGGCGCCGCGCGACGGCACCACCATCGGCATGATCGCCAATGCGTTCCCGGCGCTGCAGGCGGCGGGGCTGCCGGGCGTGCAGTTCGACGCGGGAAAGTTTTTTTGGCTCGGCACGATCGCGCCGGTGGTGGAGACCATGGCGGTGTGGCACACGGCCGGCGTAAGGTCGGTCACGGAGGCACGCCAGCGCGAAGTCGTTGCCGGCGCCTCGGCGCGCGGCGCCATCACATTCACCTATCCGGCGCTGATGAACGAGCTCCTGGGCACGAAGTTCAAGATCGTCACCGGCTACAGCGGCGGCAACGAGATCAACCTCGCCATGGAGCGTGGCGAGGTCCAGGCCCGCAACAACAGCTGGTCGAGCTGGAAGGCCACCAAACGCCCCTGGCTCGACGAGAAGAAGATCTTCGTCATCGCCCAGGCGGGACCGCGCGCGCCGGACCTCAATGCGCCATCCATCGAGACCATGGCGAACAATGACGCCGACCGGCAACTCATCGAGCTGATCGTGTCCGGCAGCCATCTCGGCCGCCCGCTCGCCATCACGCCCGACGTTCCGGCCGAGCGCGTCGCCGCCCTGCGCGCGGCTTTCGACGCCACCATGAAGGACCCGGAGTTTCTCGCCGAAGCGGCCGCCATGGGGTTCGAGGTGGCGCCCGTGGGCGGCGTCGCCCTGCAGGCGGTCGTCGGAAAAGTGCTGGCGATGCCGAAGGAGATCGCGAGCCGCGCCCGGCATCTTCTGGAATAGGCACACATGACCAAGGCGCTGGACAAGACCTACGACGCCATCGTCATCGGGGCCGGCCACCACGGGCTCATTCTCGGCTCGTATCTGGCCAGGGCCGGCCTCGACGTGCTGCTGGTCGAGCGGCGGCTGACCTATGGCGGCGGCTTGAGCACGCGCGAGGTGACGCTGCCGGGCTTCTATCACAATCTCCATTCGATCAATCATTTCCACATCAGCGAGACGCCGTGGTTCAGCGACCTCGGCCTCGCCGACAGAGTCACCTACATCACGCCGCGCTACGAGTTCGGCCAGGCGCACCGCGACGGGACCGCGCTGGTGCTCGGACGCGACCTCGAGGAGACCGTCGCCAACATCGGAAGATTCTCGGCGCGCGATGCCGCCACGTTCCGCGAGTGGAACGCACGCGCCGAAGCCGTCACGGCGAAGATTCTGATTCCGGAACGCTTTTCCGAGCCGCTGCGGCAGGCCGAACGCGAGGAGCTCCTGTCGCGCACGGCCATGGGCCGCGACTTTCTCGCCGTCACGCGGCGGCAGCCGCTCGACCTGGTGCAGGAGCTGTTCGAGAACGAGCACGTGCAGCTCCTGATGCTGTTCAAGATCTCGCTGTTCGGCACCTGGCTCACCGACACGCTGTCGCGCACCAGTCCCATGGGCTCGGTCATCCGCGCCTTCGATCTGCAGACCGGCTACCAGCTCTGCCAGGGCGGCTCGTTCAACCTGGCGCGCGGCCTGATGGAAACGTTCATCGCGGCGGGCGGCACGTTTGCACCGCAGGTGCGTATCGACCGCATCCTCATCGAAGGCGGCCGAGCCGGCGGCATCGTGCTGGCCGACGGGCGCACCGTGCGCGCCCGCGCCTGCGTGGCGAGCACCCTCGACGTGCACCAGACCTTCGAGGCGCTGATCGGCCGCCATCAATTGCCGGAAAATTTCCTGCGCCGGCTCGACGGCTTCCAGTACACGCCGTGGACCATCTTTGGGCTGCACCTGGCGCTGCACGAGAGCCCGCGCTTCGCGGCGGAAAGCTTCGACCCCAACGTCAACCGCGCGCTCAAATGGAGCATCGGCGCGGATACGATGGAGGAGCTGTTCTCCGCGCACCAGGACGTGCGCGCCGGGCGCATTCCCGCCATCGTGCAGTTCGGCGCCGGGCCGTTGAGCGTGATCGATCCCACCCAGGCGCCGCCGGGACAACACACCAACTATGCCTGGCACGTCATGCCGCTCGATCCCGACATCGGCGCGCAGGGCTACGAGGACTTCAAGCGCGAGTTCGCGGAAAAAATTCTCGATACCTGGGCGCGCTATTGTCCCAACATGACGCGCCGGAACATTCTCGGGCAGTACATCTACACCGGCCGCGAATATGTCGCCGAGCTCGTCAACATGCGCCACGGCGACATCTTCATGGGCGCCTTCAACGCCGAACAGGTCATGTACAACCATTTCGGTTATCGCACGCCGCTGGCGAACCTTTATCTCGCCGGCTCGCCGTGCCACCCGGGCGGCGCGATCTCGGGCGGCGCCGGCTATATCGCGGCCGGCCTCATCGCGCGCGACCTCGGCCTCAAGCCGTGGTGGCGGCCGTGGGACGCGCGCACGGCGTTGCAGGGGTTGGCAGCCGCCGCGTGACCACGGTCACGGCTTGTTCATGGTCTGCCCGGCGGGCGCCGGACTCTGGGTGCGGAAGGCGGTGCCGTTCTTGGCCTGTTCCAGGCCGAGGTTGAACAGCTTGGTCATCTGCTTCTGATCGAACGCGGTCTGCGCCGCCTCGTGGAACGTGTTGTCCACATAGGCGACGTTGAGCTCGGTCCCGTTGTGCTTGGCGGCGGCGGCGAGCAGCGCCAGCTCGGCCTTCGCCCCGGCTTTCACGGCAGCCGAAATGGTGCGGCCGAGGATGAAGATCTTTTCCGCGCCGGTGACATTGAATTCAGGCACCAGCTTGCTGTGCAGGATGACGTCGAAACGGGTGACCGGAAGCTTCTCGCCGGGATCGATCAGCCACAGCGGCGGCGCCGCGAAGAACGGACCGAACACGCCGCCGTCGGCGTGCATTTCCTGGAATTTCTTGCCGTTGGCTTCGGCGTCGATGAAGACCGGCGGGAAAATGCCGGGAATGGCCGACGCGGCGAGCAGCACCTGGCGGAACAGCTTGAGGGCGGCTTCGGTGCGATTTGCGTCGCTGCCATGCGCTGCGATCGCTCCCAGGTTCCACACCACCAGCCGCTCAGAATCGAAATCGGCGGTCACCACGAACAGCCGCCGTCCCTTGTTGTGCTCGGCCGCGATGTCGGCGAGCAGCTCAGGCGTGACGCGCTTGACCAGCTGATCCTTGAGCGGCCACGTGTCCACCAGGCTGTCGGCACGCACGGCGTCCTCGAACACGTCGGCGGAGGTCAGCGTGAGGAAGCTGTCGCGCAGCTTGTCGTCGTACTTCTGGCCGAGGAAGGCGTAAGGCGCCATGACGGCGCCGATGCTCACGCCGGTCACCATCGCATAGTCCGGCCGCTTGCCGGCCTGCGACAGGCCGACCAGGACACCGGCCCCGTAGGCGCCGCTGGAGCCGCCGCTCGACAGGATGAGCCATGGCCCGCGCTGGCGCGGCAGCGCATCCGAAAAGGCGCCGAACGAATCGGCAAAGAAGCGGACGCCCGGCAGGTCGGGTATGACGGCGGCCTCGCGATCCTGCTCGGTATAGGGCGTGCGTTCGACAACCGCCGGTTTGTTCGGCTGTGCCGCGGGGGCGGCCTGCTTCTTGCTCCTGGGCTTGCGCCCCCGGCGCGCCGCCGACACGTCCTCGCAGAGCGCGCGCATGCCGACAGGCTCGCACCGCGTGGCCGGCGCGCTGCTGGCCGGGCGCTGCGCCAGCAGGGACGCCGCGCCGAATACCGCGGTGAATGCGCAGGCGGCGAGCAATAAACGTGAACGCATCGTCGACCCTCTGACGGTGATCCGCTTGCCCTGCAGCCGCAGCTAATCTGCCCGGAGCCGCAATTGCAATACGCGCAACAGCGGAATGTTAACCGCAGACTATGACAGGATGAGGCGGGCACCGACCTGATAAGTGACATATCGCCACGCCCATTGCAGCGTGACGCGCAGGCGATTGTCGAAGCCGACCAGCAGGGCGACGTGGATGATCGCCCACAGGACCCAGGCGATCCGCCCCTTGATTTGCATCCAGCCGAAATCGAACACGGCGGCATTGCGGCCGATGATGGCGGTGTTGCCGCGGTTGTGGAAATGAAACGCCGGCATGGCTTTGCCGTCGCGCAGATTGGCCACGAGTGCGCGCCCGAGATGCTGGCCCTGCTGCTTGGCCACCTGGGCCAGCGCCGGCAGCGGCGTCCCGTCGGCGGCCGGCACCAGCGCCATGTCGCCCAGCGCATAGACCTCCGACACGCCGACCACCGACAGATCGGGCGCGACCGGAACACGGCCGGCGCGATCGAGCTCGACGCCGAGCAACTGCCCGGCTGGCGACGCCTTGATGCCGGCGCCCCACACGATGGTGCCGGCGACGATGCGCTTGTCGCCGACCGTGACGCCATGCGCGTCGACGGCGTCGACCGGCTGCCCCGTCATCACGGTGACGCCGAGCCGCGTGACGGTCGCAAGGGCGTAGTCCGACAGGGACACGGGGAAGGCGGGAAGAATGCGCGGCCCGGCCTCGATGAGAATGATCCTGGCGCGGCGCGGATCGATGCGGCGGAAATCGCGCGCCAGGGCGTGGCGGGTCAGTTCGGCGACCGAGCCGGCCATTTCCACGCCGGTCGGCCCGCCGCCGATGATGACGATGGTCATCAGCGCGTCCTGCTCGGCCGGATCGCTGGAGATCTCCGCGCGCTCGAACGCGGTGAGCAGGCGCGCGCGGATCTGGCGCGCGTCGGGAAGCGTGCGCGGCCCGGGCGCAAAGCGCGCCCATTCGGGATGGGCGAAATAGGAATATTCCGAGCCGGTGGCGATGACGAGCCGGTCATAGTCGATCGTGCGGCCGTCGGCGGTGCGTACCTGCCGGGCCGCGGTATCGACCGCGACCACGTCGCCGAGTACCACCTCGATGTTGCGGTAGCGGCCGAGAATCCGGCGAATCGGCCGGGCGATGTCGGCGGGCGACAGCGCCGCCGTGGCGACCTGATACAGCAGCGGGACGAACAGATGATAGTTGTGGCGGTCGACGATGGTCACGCGCACGGGCGCGCCGCCCAGTTCCTTGGCACAGGCAAGTCCGGCGAAGCCGGCCCCCACGATGACGATGCGCGGTTGTCCGTTCGAATGCGGCACGATGGAATCACGTGAAGGCAAGGATCGCCAGGACCGCACAGAGCTCAGCCGCCACGATGCCGCCGATGAACCAGAGGTGCCCAGTTTCACGGCGCTCCCGGGCCGCCGGCGCAAACGCCTCGAGACGGCGGGCCAAGGCGATGGCGTCGAGCGAGACCGGCGTTCCGGCTGCTTCCTCGTCAGTCCCGAGCGGCGCCACGGCGAGATCGAATCCAGCCACCTTGTCGCCGGTCCGGCCGCTGTCGATGTCGTGCCGCAACTGCTCCATCGTCGGCGCATGCGTCGTCGGTCGTCGTGCTGCCGGCACGGAATGCCTCCTGCCTCGTGCGCGTCGAGCGCGGTGTTTTCCTGTCAATCGGGGGACTCCCGCAATCGTTCCCGCGCCGTGGGCCGCGGGCCGCGGGCCGCCGCCGTGCTTGCCGCCCCTTCATTGCGATGCTATCCGGGCATAATGACGGCGGCACCAATCGACAATATCCGCAATTTCTCGATTGTCGCACACATCGATCACGGCAAGTCGACCCTGGCCGACCGGCTCATCCAGCTCACCGGCGGCCTGTCGGAGCGCGAGATGGTCGAGCAAGTGCTCGATTCGATGGACATCGAGCGCGAGCGCGGCATCACCATCAAGGCGCAGACGGTGCGCCTGAACTACCGCGCGCGCGACGGCCGCGACTATGTGCTCAACCTGATCGACACGCCGGGCCACGTGGACTTCGCCTATGAAGTGAACCGCTCGCTCGCCGCCTGCGAGGGCTCGTTGCTGGTGGTCGATGCCAGCCAGGGCGTCGAGGCGCAGACGCTCGCCAACGTCTACCAGGCGATCGACAACGGCCACGAGATCGTGCCGGTGCTCAACAAGGTCGACCTGCCGGCGGCCGAGCCGGACAAGGTCAAGCAGCAGATCGAGGACGTGATCGGGCTGGACGCTTCCGACGCCATCAAAATCTCGGCCAAGACCGGCGAGAACGTGCCGGAGGTTCTCGAGGCGATCGTGCATCGCCTCCCCGCCCCCAGGGGCGACCGCACCGCGACCCTGAAGGCGCTGCTGGTCGACAGCTGGTACGACGTCTATCTCGGCGTGGTGGTGCTGCTGCGCGTCGTCGACGGCACGCTGAAGAAGAACCAGCGCATCCGCATGATGGGCACCGGCGCGGCCTACGACGTCGACCGCGTCGGCGTGTTCACGCCGAAGATGCAGGACCGGGACGAGCTCGGGCCGGGCGAGATCGGCTTCATCACGGCGTCGATCAAGGAAGTGGCCGACACCCGCGTCGGCGATACCATCACGGACGACCGCAAGCCGACCGGCACGCCCCTGCCCGGCTTCCGCCCGGCGCAGCCGGTGGTGTTCTGCGGGTTGTTCCCGGTGGACGCCGCCGACTTCGAGGCGCTGCGCGCGGCAATCGCCAAGCTGCGCCTCAACGACGCCAGCTTCACCTACGAGATGGAGACGAGCGCCGCGCTCGGCTTCGGCTTCCGCTGCGGCTTCCTCGGGCTGCTGCACCTGGAGATCATCCAGGAGCGGCTGGCGCGCGAGTTCGACCTCGACCTGATCGCCACCGCGCCCTCGGTCATCTACCGGATCACGCTGACCAACGGCAGCGAGATCGAGATCCACAATCCGGTCGACATGCCGGACCCCGTCAAGGTGCGCGAGATCCACGAGCCGTGGATCCAGGCGACGATCCTGACGCCCGACGAGTATCTCGGGTCGATCCTGAAACTGTGCCAGGACCGGCGCGGCATCCAGGTCGACCTCAACTATGTCGGCAACCGCGCCATGGTGAAGTACGACCTGCCGCTCAACGAGGTCGTGTTCGACTTCTATGACCGGCTCAAGTCGGTGTCGAAGGGCTACGCATCGTTCGACTATCACCTCACCGACTACCGCGAGGCCGACCTGGTCAAGATGCAGATCCTGGTCAACGCCGAACCGGTCGACGCGCTGTCCATGCTGGTGCACCGGACGCGGGCGGAGTCGCGCGGCCGCGCCATGGTGGAGAAGCTGAAGGAGCTGATCCCGCCGCACATGTTCCAGATCCCGATCCAGGCAGCGATCGGAGGAAAAATCATCGCGCGCGAGACCGTGCGCGCGTTCCGCAAGGACGTCACCGCCAAATGCTACGGCGGCGACGCCACGCGCAAGCGCAAGCTGCTGGAGAAGCAGAAGGAAGGCAAGAAGCGCATGCGCCAGTTCGGCAAGGTGGACATCCCGCAGGAGGCGTTCATCGCGGCGCTGAAGGTGGACGTCTGATTGGCGGTTCGCAGCAGGATGGCGACCGCCCGCTCCTGTGCGAATTGACTTGGGGGGTCATATTCGAAAGTCCCGGAATTGGGCGCGCTGGCCGGTCGCGATCGTCGGGACGTGCCTTGCCTTCGTGCTCGGCTACGTGTTCGCGACGAATTATCCGGCCGAGGAGAACTGGTATCAGAGCTTCCTGTCGCCGGCGCTGAACTACGCCTGCACCGGACATTTCGGCCCGCTGCGGCTGGCCGAGAACGCGCCGGCCGATGATATCGCCGCCATGCAGGACGTGGATGCGTTCCTGCACGTCCGCCGCCTCGAATTCTCCTGTCGCTCGTTTCCCCGCAACGTCGTCGCCACGTCGGTGTTCGACGGCATTGCGTCCAGCAACGTCGAGCAGCCGCTCTATCTCATGCTGAGCTACGGCGTCCTGTGGCGCTGGCTCGGCCCGAACTGGTGGGTCAGCCACTACGTTATTGCGGCGCTGGTCGCCATGTCGTTCCTGCTGCTCTATGTCGCCACGCAACGCTTGATGCCGCCGCTGCTCGCCGCGAGCGCGATCCTCATTTTCCTGGCGAGCCCGATCTTCATCCGTGACGTGCTGAGCCCGCGCGACGCGCTGAAGTTTCCATTCGTGGTCGGAATCACGGCCCTGCTGATCGGCTACGCCACCATGCCACGGACTCCGCTGCGGTTCGTCGCCTTCGCGGCCGGACTCGGCCTGCTGATCGGCATCGGCTACGGGTTCCGTTCCGACCTGATGCTGTTCGTCGCTCCCGCCGCCTTCATCGTCGCCGTGCTCGGGCGCGTGCGCCTGGACGGGGTGAAAACCTCCTGGCCGGGACGCGCGCTGGCCAATGTCGCGGTCCGCGCCGGCGCGATCGGCACGCTCCTCGTTGCGCTGGTCGCCGGAGCATGGCTGCCGCTGCTCAACGACTATTACCTCAACCCGCACAACCGCAACGTTCCGTACCATTCCCTGGCGGCGGGGCTATACGGCGTCACCAACTACGACCTCGTGCAAAGCCACGATGCCTGGAACGGCATGTACATGTTCCGGAACTCCTACGCCAATGACCTCGGCATCGGTGTGCGGGTTCTCGAATATGCGTCGCGACGGTATGGCGACGACAGCGTGAGATTCGCGCACGAGCGCTACTGGACCTACGCCAAGGAATACTACCTCGACGTGGTGCGCCACATCCCGGCCGACATGGTCTCCGGCATGGTCGGCGCCTTCGTCAACCTGATGACGGTGCCGGCGAGCACGCAGCGGCTCACGCTGTTCGACAACAAGCAGCCATGGTCCGACACCTATGGGTTTGCCCGCGGCACGTGGTTTTTCCGGGTGTTCGTGCAGCCGATGGACCTGCTCTACCGCTCCTGGCGCTATTGTCCCGAACCCGTGATGCTGGTTCTCAATCTGCTCGTGACCTACGCGTTCTTCTCCCTGATCGCGCTGCGCTTCGGCGTCCGGGCGGCCGCCGCTGCCATGGTCGTGTTCGGCACCATCGTGGGCGTGATCTCGCTGCGCTTCGAGATGCGGCACACGTTCTACATCTACGCGCTTCCGATCGTCGCCTGGGGCAGCGCGGCGTGGCTGGCGTGGCGCTTCGGTCCACTGCTGGTAGATGCCGTTTCGCGCCGGCGGCGCGGCATTGCGGACGATCGCGCACTTGCCGTGCTGCGCCGGCGAACCGGGCGCGCGCGGATCTTCGTCGCCGTGCTGGGGCTTGGCATTCTGGCGAGCGTCTATCTCATCCTGACCGTCGCGCGCAGCTATCAGGCGACTGAATTGCGCGCACTGATCACCGACTGGCTCAAACGCACGCGCATGCCGCTTCAGTTCGACACCGCCGACGCCGGCGAGGGTCGCTCCATCGTGCGGGTGCGCTCGTCACTGCCGACCTCCACCGGCGGCCGGCGCGATCCCGGCGATCCGGTCACGCCGCGCGTCGAAATGGCGGTCGTGGCCGTCGAGGTCGACGGCGCAGCCTGTGCCGACCGGCTGGTGTCGCTGACCGGGATAGGAGTCTCCGAACCGGTGCCTGACTACGGGTTCACCATCCACGAGACGTTCGCCGTCAGGCTGCAGGGCGGTGGGGATTATGTCGCGTTCCTTCCCGCCTTCTTCTACCGCATCGGCGGACTGGACATGCGGTTTTCCGGAATCGAAACGCCGACGGAGAACCTCTCCTGCATCAAGAGCGTGTCCGCGGTGACCGAATTCAGGAAGGACGACGTCCTGTTCGACTACTTCATTCCCGCCGCAGCCGAACGGCTCAACAACAGCGACCTGTTCCGCTACGTCAGAATCCGCCGGCTGGGAATGTTCTAGAGCGAGATGACTTTTCTTCGAATCGCCATCTCGCTCTAAGTTATGCTTGGAGCATGATCTTTTCCGAAAACCGGTACCCACTTTTCGGGATCATGCTCTAGCGACCAGTGCCGCACGACGTGCGGCGACTACTCGGCAGCATGACGCGGCTCCGGCCGCACCACGTCGCCCAGCGACCACGGTGCGAGCATGGTCGCGTCCTTCGGACGCCACACGTTGACGATGCCGAAGCACGCCGGGTTCTGGCGGTATTGCCGCGCGATCGCCTGCAGCGTGCGGAAGCGGGTCTTGTGCTCCTCGAAATCGACGCGCGGGCATTCCGGCGGCAGGTTGAGCAGCGCCTGCTCCCACATCACCATGGCGCGCAGGTGGCGGGCGCGCCGGTTGTGCAGCTTCTCGTACGTGAGCGCGATGACGAAGCGGTGCTCGTCCATGGGCCGGCCGAGCGCCAGATCGATGGCGTGGTCATTGGAGCACGTCTCGCTGACCAGGCTGATCAAGGGACCGTAAGTCGCCTTGTAGTCGTCCTCGGGGATCAGGCGCACACGCCGGCTCTTGCCGTTCTCGACGATGCGCGCGCTCGCCATGAGCCCGTGCACGAGATCGCCGCAGCCATGACAGAACCGGCCGAACCACGAGGCGGGACGCGCCACCTTGCTGGCGAACAGGATGACCGGATTGTCCTGGGTCGTGCGCCGCGCGGCGCGCCGGATCTTGGCGGCGCGATAGGCATTCGGCCACACGAACCAGATCCTGCGGTCCGCCACCAGCGTGTCGAACTTCAGATGATTGTCGACGATCATATTGATGGTGACGTTGATGATGTCGCGGTCGTCGCCGCGCAGGTGGAAGAACCAGCCCTGCATGTAGCGGCCGGCGGTGGTCAGCCCCTTGCTGCCGACGCCGCCGAGCGAGCGGACGAGCGCGCCGGTGAACACCGCGCCGAGATAGACCGCCAGCACGCCGAGGCCGAACAACAGCCCGTCGGCGATCTGGCCGGTATTCACCCGCAGGTATTCGAGCATGGACGTCTCCGGGCTTCCTGATATCCGCCCGCCCTGCCCCGGCGCAACTCACCCCCCGATCACGGCGACGCCCTGGATCTCGATCAGCATGCCGGGCCGCGCGAAGTGCGACACCGTGATGAGCGCGCTGGCCGGGTAGTTGCGGTCCGGGAAGAACTCCTTGCGCAGTTCGACGAAGCGGTCGCCGTGGCGCGGATCGTTGATGAACACCGTCATGGTGACCATGTTGGCGACGCTGCCGCCGGCGCGCCGCAGCGTGGCGTCGATGAGCGCGAAGATCGCGCGCACCTGCGTCTCGAACTGTCCCGAAATGTCGTTGCCGGCGGCATCGCGCGTCGCGGTCTGCCCGGCCAGCCACACGGTGCGCCCGCCCTGCGTGATCACGGCCGGTGAATACGCCCGCTGCTCCTGGAAATCGCTCCTCTGCAGATATTC
>DATFWC010000163.1:0-9742 GCA_035259885.1 Xanthobacteraceae bacterium | reverse complement strand
TGGCGGCATCCATTTCTGGACCGGCGACCGCTACGGCCGCGAGATGGGCCAGAAGGTGGCGCAAAAGGTCTGGCGCAAGACGCAGATCTATTTTGGCAGCACGCCGAGCGACGCCACGCCGACCGGATCGGTGCAGTCGGTCCGCTGATCGCGATCACGCGGAGGCGGGGACGAGCGACAGGCGTTCCAGCCGGTAGCGCGTTGGCGCGGCGGGGTGGACGTCGTCCGCGGCGAGGGGGTCGAGCGCCTGGCGCGCGCGCGCGATCTCGCGCTCCCAGAGGTCGTGACACGGCGCCATGGCATAGAAGGCGATCACGGCGTTCAGATGCGCCCGCATAGCGCGGCGCAGGCGCTGGCGATAATGCGTCAGGCACGCGGCTTCCGGTTCGCCCCGGGCGATTGCCGCAATGACCGCCCCGGCCAGGAGGCCGCAGCGGAGCGCTTGGCCGGTTCCGTCGCCGCACAGCGGGTCGAACGCGAGTGCGGCGTCGCCGGCCGCCATCCAGCCGCGGCGTGCCGGCGCGGGACGCAGGCGCGGCGCGCAGGCAAAGACCTCGAGCGCATCCGCGCGGGCGGCGATGAGCCGCGCGACCAGTCGCGACTGGGCCAGCACGCCGTCGAGCGCGGCTGCAAGGTCACTCGGCCGCTGCGGCACGACCGCCTGAATGACGGCGCCGTCGCCCCCGAGCGGCAGGAGAAACAGCCAGCCGTCCGCGACCGCTTCCACGGCGCACAGCGATGGGTCCGTTCCGTCGCGCAGGCGCGCTGCGGCGGAGATCGCGACCCGGTCGCCCAGGACGATGACGTCATCGGCGTCATGAGGTCGGCGCCCGCGGGCCTCGATGGTCCAGGCCGCGCTATGCGATGTGTCGACGCTCCCGTACCCGGACAGTCGCTCGGCCAGCACGCCATGCAGTGTCGTGCCGGCGAGCGCCAAGCCGGGCTCGTCGACCAGATCAGCCTCGCCGCGGTCCCAGCACACCAGGCGGCCGCGGATCGCATGCGCGTGCGCACGCAGGTCGGCGCCGCAGCCGAACAGATCGTCGAGGAGCTGGAGAGTGGGCTCGTTGATCAGCAGGTGCGGGCTGGCCCGCGGGCGCAGGCCGGCCGCCGGCGGGTCGGTCTCCAGCCGCACCCCGATGCCATGGCCGGCGAGGGCGCGGACCGCCGCCAGCGCGGCAGGACCGCCGCCGCATATGCTGACCGTAGCGCGCTGTCGTGCCGGCAGGCTCACGTGGGCTCCCAGCACCTCGCGGCCTTGTCCAGCGCCGGGCCGGCCAGCTTGCGCAGTTCCTCTTCGTTTCTCATCGTCTTCTTGAGCGCGTCCTTGAGGCTGTCGATCTCCGTCTTCAAAGCCTCGCCCCACGGCTTCCACTCCTGTGTGGTGGAGGGATCAGGCGCGTTGAAGCATGCCGGATAGCCCAGGTGCGCCAGCCGATTGTTCAAGGCGTCCATCGCCTCCATGAGCTCGACCAGATGGCGCACCTGCCCGCCGTCCTCGTCGTCGCCGCGCATGAACATGTGGCCGAGCCCGTACAGGAGCACATGGTAGAGCGTGTCGCTCACTCGCCGCGCCAGCGCGATTTCGTGCGACGCCGGCTTCTCCTTGATCGTGCGCAGGTGATCGACGCTCTCCCCGCGGTCGAACAGCCGATTGCGCAGGTCCGCCAGCTGCCGGTAGTGGCCGTCGCCCTCTTCGATGATGAGCTTGATCAGGCTCTGGATCTTCTGCACCGTCACGGCATTGCCGAACGCACTGTCGTCGCCGTTCTCCTCGAACTCCTCGCGGATCGACCTGGCGATGCTGATGTAAAGTCCCTCGAGCTGCTCATCGGCGCGTTCCTGGCGGCTCGGGCGTTCGATGCGAATGAACCAGTCGAGCGTGTCCAGCTCCAGGCGACGCACCCCGAAGCTGCGCCAGTCGAAATTCGGGCCATAATTGGTGGCGCGGTCGATGACAGTCATGGTCCGGTCGCCTGAGGCGGCCAAGGCCTTGAAGCTGGCGGGGCCCAGCTGCTCCCTGAGCAGCTGGAGGATCTCGTTGACCCAGCGGAAATGGTGCATCTCGTCGACGGCGATCCGGCGCAGCACGTCGCGGGCCCGTGCGCCGAGCTCGTCCCCGTCCAGCTTGAATGCGGGATCGACGCTCTGATAGGCGTAGAGATATTCCACCGCGAGCGCATGCTCGATCCCGGCGAGGACCTGCAGCTTCTCCACGACCTTGCGGTAACGCGAGCGCACCTCGGTGTCGTTAAGGACCACCGGCAGCGTTTCCCAGTCGTTGATCGTGTCGATGTGGTTCCACAGGACTTTCTCTTGCTCGGCCACGTTCTTTGCTTCCGACGCGAAGTTGGGGTTGGCCCCCCACACCTCGGGCGGGATCGGGATCTTCTCCCAGACCGGCTTGCGCTTGCGCATGAAATGCACGTTGCGCTCCTCCGGCCCTTCGCCCGACACCATGTCGGGCCGGCTCGATGCCCAGTAGTAGCAGTGGCAGTCGCGGAAATCGTAATGCCACGGCGTACACATCGTGCTCTGCAGATCGCCCGGCGGCACGTTGGGAAAGATGAGGCCGGTCCTCGCATCCTCGAGGGGCGCGCGCCGCACCACCACCACGGCCCAGGCGAACGCCTTGTCCTTGCTTTGCCGGGTGACGGCATTCGCCGGCGACAGCGCCTCGAACGCCCGCAGGGCCTTCTTCCACTTGTCGCCCTTCAGCTCGCCTGTGCCGATGAGCAGGCCAACGCGCCCGCCCTCGGGGCACGGCATGTTTCGGATGGCGTTCCAGCAATCGAGCGCGAGCTCGGGCTGCCGCGGCTCTCTCTGATACTTCACGTCCTGGCGGAAGTCATAGAACCGGTAGATTTGCGGCGCGGGACCATCCAGGCTGCGGATGGCATAGACGAACAGATAGCTTTCGGGATCATCGACCTTGAATGAGAGAATGCCTCCCGCTCCGTCGACCGTGACGCCCGTCTTGTCCTGATCGATCGCCCTGACGACCGGCATCAGCAGCCGTTTCTTGTCCTCGTCCTGGTCGTAACGCTGGAATTCCAGGACGAGCCCGGGAAACAGGTGCTTCTCGAATGTCCGCTCGTCGAGCTCCAGCCCCGGCGCCGTGTTGGCGACGCTGTCCTTGATGTGCGCCGCCGGCGGATTGGCGATGACCTCGTCGTAGGCGGCGGCAGTGAGATTGCGGGGTTTCGGCATGGCTTACCTCGGACTGGAGACCATGTGCGGGACGTTCGCGATCGCGCTGGCGCCATCGCGTGTGGACAAATGTTCCGAGCCGGTCTGCGCGAAATGCGTGCCGAGCTCGACATAGGCCTTGAGACAGAACTCCAGCCAGCCGCGGATATAGTCGCAGGCGACACGGCCGCGCGCCTTGACCTCGTGATGGCAGCCGCCGCCGCACAGGTAGCGCGCCCAGCAGCCGCTGCAGGGCTCCATCCGATCCACATGGCTGCGGTTGAGGAGTTTTTGGCGCGCCTGGGTATCCGGCCCGACGCGAATGTCGCCCATGATGAAAGCCGGATCGTCGATGAGCCGGTGGCAGGCATAGAGCCGCCCCTCGGCGTTGACGCTGAGATAGCCGGCGCCGGCGCCGCAGGGGAGCGGCCGATGCGAGCCGCGATGGATTTCCTGCAGGGCGGTCTCTAGATTGCCGAACGGGTAGGGACGGCCCGCCTTGATCTCGGCGAGCGCCTTCTCGCCGCATTCGATCATGTGGGTGAGGTGGCGCTCGAACTCCGTGGCCGTGAAGGCAAGGCGCGGGTCGGGCGAGACCAGCAGTGCCGAAAAGCCGACATCGTCGAAGCCGAGCCCGATCATGTGATCGAGCAGCGGCAGCAAGCGGCCGCTGCGTGCCGTCACGGTCGCGCGCGCGGCAAGCTGCTTCGGCCGGCCCACGCGCGCAATCACTGCCAGGGCGTCGAGCACGGCTTGATAACTGTCGTGGCCGTTGTGCATCGGCCGCTGTGCGCGATGCACGTCACGCGTGCCGTCCAGGCTGATTGTCACCACGAACGGAAGCTCGTGGAACAGCCGTGCGTCGGCTTCGTTCAGCAGCGTCGCGTTGGTGGTGATGGAGAACCCGATGTCGCGTCCCAGGCGCTGCGCCTTGTCGAAGGCGTAGCGCGCGGTGTCGTGCACGAGCGTGCGTGCCAGCAGCGGCTCGCCACCCATGAAGCCGAGCACCAGGCGGGCGTCCGCATCGGCCTCGGCGAACAGGCGATCGACGCTGGCGCGGGCGACCTCCTGCGGCATCAATCGGGCGCGTCCGCCGAACTTGCCCTCGTCGGCATAGCAATAGGTGCAGCCCATGTTGCAGGCCTGCGCCACGTTGAGGGAGAAGGCGGTGACTTTCGGCGGCTCAATAGGATCGAGAGCGATCCTCCTCCGGGCGGCGGGAGCGAGCAGGCCGAGGTCGGCGAGGAGAGCTGCGGAATCTGTTGAGCCCGCTGCGTCGCCCGGCGTGATCGCCGCCCGGAGTACGGCGGCCTCGTCCGCCATGAGGTCATAGACGCGGCTGCCGTCGACGACGAGGGCGTGATGCCCGAGCGCGCTGCGGAACAGTTTTAGTTCCGCTTGCAGTCTTGGCACCACGACCGGGCGCGCGGCGCAGCCGGCCTCTGCCGTTTTGCCATCCATGGGGCCGGATCCTCAGGGCTTGCGCGGCTTCAGGGTCTCGCGCCACCGGCGCAGGACCGCGATCTTCCGCTTGGTCAGATGCATGGGAGCGAAATGGGATCCGCGCATGACCGGCACCATGCGGTCGAAAGCGTTGGGTTCCGGGACCTGGCCGTTGGGGCCGGGCGGCAGGTTGATCAGGCCGTGCTGCGTGTTCTCCTCTCCCGGCTCGAGAATTACGCGCCGCTTGGGCTGCCGCTTCTCCTGCTCGCGCAGCAGATCCTCGAGCGCTTCCGGCGACGCGAGCCGGCGATGCTTATCGCGGGCGATACGTGTGAGCGGCAGCTCGCCGGGAGCCGTACGAGGTATGTCCTTGCGGAAGGGCTTGTTGAGCCGGTTGTCCATGGCGTCGACGTTCATGAGCCCGGCGGTCTCATAGGCGTGGCGGAACAGGTCCATGACCTCCTGGCGCCATTCATCCTTGCTCAGCTTGTCCGGGTGCCCTTCGTAGCCCCGGTGGCCGTCGCTGTCGGCGAGATAGGCGCGATCGTCGAGCGCGTCGTAGAGCGTCAGCGGATGGCGGCGGTCGGGCGCGAGATCGGGCGGACCGACGACGATGCGCGCCTTCGCCGTCCACCGCGTGCCGTCAGTGCCGGCAAGCGTGACCGTGACGATGCCGTCGCTGAAGTCGTCGAGCAGGCCGAGCGAGTGGCAGGTCGGCTGGCGGTTCTTTGTGACCTGGATGTGGGCGAATTGCGGTCCGGGAAGCGTGCGGACTTCGTCTCCCGGCCCGATTTGCTTCTGCGCCCATCCCGAATGTGGATTCAGGATGCAATATCTGGGCGCCAATTGCCTGGTGATCATGTTGAGGTGCGTCCAGTCGTCGAACGTCGCGTCGCGATCCGGCTTTGTCATCTCGTTCAACAGCGTGTCGATCCGCTCGCGAAGGCCTCGCGGGCCGTAGATGACTCCCGGCGGCGCAATGAATCGCAGCCGGATGCCATACCGCTCCGAGAACACTGGCGCCTGGATGCGGCCGAGCCCGAAGCCTTGTTCGTCGGGCGGGATCAGCCATGCGCCCGGGTCCGGCTCGACCTTCAGCGGTTTGCCGCGGAACTCGCTGTACTTGGTCCAGTAATCCATGTCCGACCTGGCCGTCAGCGGCTGCTCGATCAGCCGTTGCACTTTGCCGTAGTGGTCGTCCTGCTCGCCGCCGATCGCCGCCTCGGCATAGACGATGTCCTCGACCTTCAAGGTCATGTTGTAGGCTTTGCGGTTCGCCACCATCACATGCCAGGACACGCCGGTCGCCGGAACGCCGATGTCCATGAGGTCTTGCCGCAACAGGATCCGCCACTCGGGATCGTTGCGCCATTTGGCGAAGACGACAAACCACGGGCAGACCGGCCGGTGCAGCTGGCTCCTGCCGTTTTCAATCTGCTCCGTGAACTCGATGCGGTCGGGCTGGTACGGCTGGATCTCGCCGCCCGGCGAAATGCGCAGCGTCGGCTTCGGCGTCAGCGTCGTCTTGCCGGAGCCGCGCGGGCTGGTATCGGGTTCCTTCGACCAGTCGTAGCACGCCAGCGGCTCGGTCGAACTGCCCACGCGCGCCACCGCGATTTCCGGCAGCAGGGCGATGCTCTCGAGTTCGGTCACGCGCCGGGCCGTGCGGTTGCCGCCGTTGCTCGATCGGTTTGGCAATTTGGCCATTGGTGTCACTCTCCCTGCCGGCGCCCGCGCCGGGCATGCGCGAAAGCTTCGATCGGGATGACGGCCGCAGGGTCATGGCATCGGCTCCGGGGCGGAGCCTCGCCGATTGTGCACTGTCAGCTGTTCCCCGTTCGCCGCGTTCCTTGCTCTTCGGCGATGAGCCGATCTGCCGACGACCGGTCACGCCTCCCGCCGCCAGGAGGCCGATCGCCGACGGTCTGTCGCCCTGCGTCATGTAAACAAAAAATTGTGTCCGTCGACAAGCCCTACAAGGAGGCGAATCGCTCTTCGGCCATAGCGCGTGGTTATGACGGCGGGCGGAATGCGAGTAACTGCGTCCGACGATTCCGGAGCTTCGCTGCCTTGTCGGCCGTCAAAAGATCGTAACGGGATTGTCACATGGGTGAGACAGCGATCCGCCATTGTCGCGCATGACACGCAAACAAGTGATTCGTCGTCGACCGATGCGCCGCAGGCTGTCCCGGCCCGCCGCGCGAGCGAGGGTTTGATGCGCGTCCTCGTCGCCACCGACGCTTGGCATCCCCAGGTTAACGGCATCGTGCGCACCTTGGGTTCGCTTGCCGCAAGCGCGCGCCGGCTGGGCACCGCCATCGATTTCCTGACGCCCGATGGTTTCCCGTCGCTGCCGGTGCCGACCTATCCGGGCCTGCGCTGCGCCTTGCCGAACCCGCGCGAGATCGCCCGGCGCATCGCGCAGGCGCGGCCCGACGCCATCCACCTCGCCACCGAAGGCCCGATCGGGCATGCGGTGCGGCGCTATTGCGTCAAGCGTGGCCTGCCGTTCACCACCAGCTACACCACACGCTTCCCCGAATACATTTCGGCGCGCGTTCCGATTCCTGAGGCATGGAGCTATGCGGTGTTGCGTCGGTTCCATGCCGCCGCCGCCGTGACCATGGTGGCGACGCCGTCGCTGATGGCAGAGCTCGCCGGCCGCGGGTTCAAGAACCTCGGCGCGTGGACGCGCGGCGTCGACACGGAGCTGTTCCGGCCGGACCGCGCCATCGATCTCGGCCTGCCACGACCGATCTTCGTCAGCGTCGGGCGCTTGGCTGTGGAAAAGAATCTCGAGGCGTTCCTTTCGCTCGACCTTCCGGGGTCGAAGGTGGTGATCGGCGACGGGCCGCAGGAGCCGGAGCTGCGGCGGCGCTTTCCCGATGCGCATTTCCTCGGCCAGTTGCACGGCGAATCGCTGGCCGCCCATGTGGCGGCGGCCGACGTTTTCGTGTTTCCCAGCCGCACCGACACGTTCGGCGTGGTGCAACTGGAGGCGCTGGCCTGTGGCGTGCCGGTCGCCGCCTATCCGGTCACCGGCCCGCGCGACGTCATCGCCAATCAGCCGATCGGGGTGCTGCACGACGATCTCCGCCAGGCGTGCATCGCCGCGCTCGGCATCTCGCGGGAAACCTGCCGCGCCTTTGCGCTGACCCGTTCGTGGGAGCACAGCGCGCGGCAGTTCCTCGGCCATGTCGAGCGCATTGTGACCGGCGTCGTCACGGCGCGCGCCGCTTGAGCTGTCGTCATTCAAACGTCATCACATCATCATATCGACGATAGCGTCGGCGCACGTTCCCGACTCACCTCGACCGTTCTTCACATCACGTTCGAGGCGAGACCTGTGTCGTCGCGCCATCACACCCACACTCGGCAGGGACCATGAAAACAGATCTCGACAAGGATGGAGTCGCAAAGGCCTACGCCCGCTGGGCACCGGTCTACGATCTCGTGTTCGGCCCGGTTTTCGAGCGCGGCCGGGAGGCCGCGATCGCCGCGGCGGAACGCATCGGCGGTCGCATTCTGGAGGTCGGGGTCGGCACCGGCATCTCGCTGCCCGAATACGCGCGCACGAATCGCATCGTCGGCGTCGATCTGTCCGAGCCGATGCTGCGCAAGGCGCAGGAGCGAGTGACCGAATTGAACCTCACCCATGTCGAGGCGCTCGCCGTCATGGATGCGGAGCACCTGGCCTTCCCGGATGGCGCCTTCGACGTGGTGGTGGCGCAATACGTCGTCAGCACCGTGCCGAACCCCGAGGCGACCCTTGACGAGTTTGCCCGCGTGCTCAAGCCGGGGGGCGAGATCGTGCTGGTCAGCCGCGTCGGCGCTGATCAAGGGCTGCGCCGCGTCGTCGAGCATTGCCTCACGCCGATGACGCACAAGCTGGGTTGGCGGCTGCAGTTTCCCTGGGGACGATTCGTGCGCTGGGCCGAGCGGTCCCAGGGCATGCACTTGGTCGAGCGGCGACCGGTGCCGCCGCTCGGCCATTTCTCGCTCATCCGCTTTGCCAAGGCGGAGGCGGGCGCGGTGCGCGAGGAGCCCGTCAGGGCGCGTGCCGCCGGATGAACGTTCACTCGCGTCGCTCGCTGGGCGACTGGGCCGGGACGAATTTCGTCGCGCCGTCATGTGCCGTGTCTATGACAAACGTGCAGCAGAGGAGCCGAATCAATGAAGGGCTTTCTTGAGGCGCTCGCAACGCAGCGCTGGGACGATCACCGCTACTACCACCACAGCCGAATCAATCAGGCTTTGCACCTCGTGAGCGCGATAAGCTTCATCTGCGCCTATGTGCTGATGTTCTGGGATCCGGTGGCGGCCGCGCTGGTCGGCTGGCTGGTGGCAATGACCACGAGACAAGCCGGGCATTTCTTCTTCGAGCCGAAAGGCTATGACGAAGCCAACCAGGCGACGCACGAGTACAAGGAAGAGGTCAAGGTCGGCTACAATCTGCAGCGCAAGGTCGTGCTGCTCTCCATCTGGGCGCTGTCGCCGCTGCCGCTCCTGTTCGATCCGACCCTGTTCGGTATTTTTGCGCCGCATGCCAGCCTTGGCGAATTCGTGCGCCACGTGGCGCAGATCTGGCTCGCGGTCGGAATCGCCGGCGTCATCTTCCGCGCCGTGCAGCTGTTCTTCACTCAGAGCGTGCAGGCCGGGGTGGTGTGGGTGACGAAGATCCTCACCGACCCGTTCCACGACATCAAGCTCTACTACAAGGCGCCGCTGTACCTGTGGCGGGGCGAATTGATCGAGCCGGCGACGTCGCGGCAGCACGCTTGAGATTTTGCCTGCCGGGCAGCCCTATGGCGAGATGACGTCTTGTGGAATTGTCATCTCGCTCTTGCGTTGGAGCATGGTCTTTTCCGAAAAACTGGTGGCCAGCCCGGATCAGGTCCGGGCCGGGCCCTTTCGGGATGCTCTAACGTTTTGCCTGGCCGCCGCCGAATGGGACGCGATGGGCGATCAGCTCGCGCAGAATTTTCCGCCGGATCGAGCGGTTGGTGGTGGCTGGATCGAGCCACCACCAGCCGTCCTCCTGCATTCTCGCGGCCGCCGCGACGAAACGGTCCGCGACATTGTCGAAGTCGGCATCGGTGTAGTTGTGGCT
>DATFWC010000162.1:0-9647 GCA_035259885.1 Xanthobacteraceae bacterium | reverse complement strand
TCGTTTCATGCGTCGATCCTAGTCACTGGGCAGTGGACCGGGGAGTAACAAGGTTGTCGGGAATCCAGGGACGGGCGGGGTCATCCAGCGACGCGCGCGCCCGCGACCGAACGACTGCACCTTGCCGGCCGCCGCAAGCGAATCGAGCGCCCGCTGCACGGTGCGCGGGCTGGCTCCAAGCGCAATCGCCAGGGCCGAACTCGACCACGACTCGCCGTCGGCCAGAAAGGCGAGCACAGCCGCATGGTGCTCCTCGACCGGCGGCGCCAGCACGACGACCTCGCGGGCACGGCGCGGCGCCAGCGCAAAGCCTCGCTGCGTCGCGCTCACGTCCGCCAGCGTCCGAATCTCCACCCGAAGCCGCCCGACTTCGACGCGCAACCGTGCGCGGTGCGATTCATCGGCGTGCTTCGCCCGGAAGGCTCGCGCGAGGAGCGTGCTCCTCGGCACATCTCCGGGCCAGGCCTCGCCCAGCGCGCGGGCAAGCGCGAACAAGACCGGGCGCGTCGCGAGCGAGACCGCCATGCCCCCGTCCCGCACGACATTGCGGCAGGCATCCACGACGAGAGCCCCCGACGCCAGAAGCGCTTCGACCTCCTCGAGCAGGAGGGGGCGTTCCTCGCCACGCGCGATCACGCGCGCCGCTGTCGTGTTCATCACGCGGGATGCGCTTTCGACTTCCGCCGTCAGCGCGAGGATGTCCGCCTCGCGCGCGGCGTGCTCGGCGCGAGTGAGGGCGGCGCGCGCCGCCTTCGTCTGCAAGCGCCGAATCGCAATGCCCGCAACCACCAGCTCGTGGGCGGCCCTCCAGGCGGGCGGGAGCGGTGTGGGGTCGAGTTCGGCGAGCGTGCGCTCGGCCTCGTCGAGGCGGCCGATCAGGAGTAGGCGCCGAACCTCGAGATTCCGCGCATGCGCGGCATTGACACGGTCACCATGCGCTTCGAGCGTCGCCCGCGCCGCGTCGAGCGCCTTCGCCGGCCAGCCCAGGTCGCGCGAGACGAGTGCGATCTCGGCCTCGGCGACAACACATCGCGCGCGCGCCACCGCCTCCTTCGGACCGAACGCGCGCGCAGCACTGCGCAGGAGAGCCTTTGCTCGGAGGAAATCGCCGAGCTGCGCCATCGCGATGCCGCGCAGCGCGAGTGCTGGCGCATCGTCGCGCAGGGCGACCCGGTTCAGGGCGCCGAGGGGATCACCCCTGGCGAGCGCATGCGCTGCGGCTGTGATCAGCGAGTCCATCGGAATCCCGCCACACTTGTAACTCCCGCCTTGCCATATGCGTCACCTATCTATCTCACGACGCCCGACGAAAGGAGTGACAGGCCATGACGACACACATGACCGGGACACGTGAAGACTGGCTTGCTGTGGCCGGCCTCGGCGCAGCCGATTGGGTATGCCTCGCCGCCGCGCCGACCTTCGCAATCATGGCGCTGCTTACGGGCGTTCTTGGCGGCGGCCCGCAGGATATGCTGTGCGCGGCCGCGCCGGATGCATCGCCGCTCGGTGGAATGGCTTGGATGTACATGCTGATGAGTGCCTTCCATTCGGCACCTTGGCTGAAGCTGATCTCCAGCCGGCGAAGCGGTGCCCACCGGGCCCAATCCGGCCTGCGCCAAGTCGAACTCAAAACATCGTCCTGACCGGGCTGCTCGATCAGAGCTGCCGGCACGATCAGTATTGAATGGGCATTTGCAGTTCACAAGGCGGCGCGCTCGCTCGGCGTAAGCACGCGCGGCACGGAGCGTGGGGCGTTCGTACGATCATCGAAGAACGGGCTCTGCCGCCCGAGCCCGTGCAGCCACCACCCAAGCATCTTCGATGCGCGGCGGACGAAGATCCGGAGCGACGGCGGCGGCGGCGCATCGGGTGGGAGCCGCCCGACTGCCGAGCGCTCGTGTATGCGGCAGAGCGGCGGGCCGAGCACCTCGGCACGCGAACGGCAGTCGGCATCGTGGTCCATGAAAGAATGAATCATGCCGATGATCGGGAAGCCCGGACCTGCGGTGTTGGCGATCGGGGTCCGGCAACATTCGGTGTACCAACGCAGGACGCCGCTATCGGAGAGGCGCAGACACCGCAGGACGTCCGCGCCGGCAGTGACCTTCACGCGCCCGGGCGGCAGCTGGAAGATGTCCGTTCCGCCGGCCGGGTCCAGCACGTCCGGCCGCTCGAGAAAATGCACGAACGCCTGGCAGTCCTTGCAGTAGCAGAGGAAGCGGAAGCCGTTGGATGGCGAAACGTCGGTCGCGATGCCCCGCAAGTGGCCGCACCGGCATCGAAGCGGGAGGTCCAACCGCACGCGTGCCACGTCAATGGCGCCGAACATAAGTCCGCAACTCCTCCGATGCACAACGTCTCGTAAGCGACGTGCGGCCGCTACGGCGCCACGCCCGGCGGCGCGATGCAATGGGCGTGCCCTGCTGTTATTTCGCCCCTTCCTCGGTGAAAAACTTTTCCCCATAGGCGAAGCGGTTGGGTTTCAGGAAGAAGCCGAGCACGACGGCGCCGTTGGGCGCCACGGCCTCGTGCTGGTTGCCGGCCGGGCGCCATACGAACTGGCCCGGTCCGCACACGCCCTCGTGGTCCTCGAGCGTGCCCTCGAGCACGTAGGTCTGCTCCAGCGCGGTGTGCTCGTGCAGCGGCACGACGGCGCCGGGCGCGAGGCGGAACAGCGCCGTGGTGATGCCGCTGTCGTCGGAATACAGGACCTTGATCTCGATGCCGGGAAATTTCGTCTTCTCCCACGGCATGTTGGGCACGTCGAGGTAACGCGACGCCAGCTCCGGCGGGTTCTCGGGCTTGATATCGGCGTGCACGACCTTGCGGGGTTGCGGCGACATGACGATCCTCCTGGGCAGGTCAAGATGAGGCTATCCTGGCGTTGCGACCAAGGCTACTGTCGGGGCCTGGAACGGGGAGAGACGCATGGCCCGATTCCTGCCCGCCGTGATCGCCATTGCCATTTTCGGTATCGTCCTCAGCGCGCCGGATGACGCCTCCGCACGCGCCGGGGCGGCGCGCGGGTCGCGGTCCGTCGGTGCAATTCACCATGGCGGCATGGGCTTTGTGCGCAAGCCCGTCGTGCTGCATCACGGTTTCGGCGGGCGCGGCCGCACGGTCGCGCGCCGCGGCTTCGGACGCGGTCGGTCGGGCTTCGGCGCGGGTGCGGGTTGGGACGAGGGAGACGCCGGGTTTGGCGGATACGGAGGTGGTACTGGTTGCCGGTGGGAGCGCGTGCAGATCGACGATGATTATGGGTGGCGTGTCCGCAATGTCATGCTGTGCCCAGGGGGTTCGGCGGGAGGGCCAGGGCCCATCGCCCCAAAGTAGCGACGCGAGCACCTGCGGCAACGACAGCCCGGGCCGCTCCCATAACGGGCTCACGGCACCTTCGGCGCGCGCCGATAGGTGCCCGCGATGGCGCCGTTGTGACCGCACGAGTAGCCGGCGAGCGGGCGCTCCTCGGAGACGACGAGGCTGTCGCCCTTCATCGTCAGGCGCACCGGATAGGACTCCTTCTCCTCGCCCGCCTCCGCGATGGCGACGTTGTCCTTGACCTCGGCGATGGCCGCGAACACGTCGCACACCCACCGTCCACTCGGCTCCCCGGCATTGGCGATGAGCTCGTATCCGCCGTCCAGCCGGCGGCGGACGATGGCCCAGCCGATCCGGTTGCGGTAGCGGCCGACGAAGCGCTCGCGGCGATCCGACAAGCCTTGCTGCGGCTGCAGCGCCAGCGCGCTGCGCCGGCTTTCCATCGCGCGTGCGAGGCACGCCTTCTCGGCTCCGCACGCATCGCGGACCTTCAAAAACTCGGTCTGCTCCGCGGGCAACATCTCGATCGGCGATGCGAGCTCGGCCTTGAGCTGGCGGAAGGCAGTCGCGACGGCGCGATCGAGCCAGGCAAGCTGCGCGTCGGCACAGATCGCCTTCTCGGTCGGCGTCGCGGCCTTGCGGCAGTCGAACGACGGTTGCGCGCCCGCCGCTCCCGCGCCCGCGAGCATCCCAATTGCCGCAAGAGTGATTGTCCTGGGCATCATTGTCATCGCGCGTTTGCAGGGTCGAGCGAGCGAAGCCCACCCGATTGCGGCTCATAAGCTGACCGCGTGGGCTTCGCGCGCGCTACCTCGAAAACGATCGTCAAACGGAGCAGGCTCAGCCCGCCTTACGAAGTTCCAAGCCGAGCTCGGCAAAAATTTCTTCGTTGTGCTGCCCCAGCGTGGGCGGGGGAGAGTCGATGCGCGGGCCGCCATGCGCGAACGTGAAGGCGGCGAGCGGCACGGAGAATGCGCCGTCGACCCCGGCGGCACCACCGTGCCGATGGATGACGCCACGGGTGGCAAGCTGCGGGTCGGCCAGGGCCTCGCCCATGGTGCGCACGCGCGCGGCCGGCACATGGCGCGCCTGCAAGAATTCCTCCCACTCCTGCGCCGTGCGGGTCTGCAGGATTTCCGTCAGGACTGAGACCTCGCGGGCATGATCCTGGTCCCGCTCGTCGTTGCTGCGCTTGATCATGTCGGGGCGCTCCAGCACGGTCCACAGCCGCCGCTGCTGGCGCAGGTTGCTGGCGCCGAGCATCAGCAGGCCGTCCTTTGTCGGATAGGCGCTGTTGGTGGCATGCGGATGCGCATTGCCACTGGGCTTCGGGTGCACGCGATTGCGCAGATAGCCGGTGAGATGCGAGCTCATCAGGATCATGGCGACGTCGAGCATGGCCATGTCGATGCGCTGGCCGCGTCCGGTGCGCTCGCGCTGGAACAGCGCCGCCGCGAGGGCGAAAGCACCGGTGGTGCCGGTGGCATAGTCGATCGCCGGCGAGCCGAACTTGACGGGATGCACCTCTTTGGTGCCGGTCATCGCCATGATGCCGGAGGTCGCCTGGATGACGTGGTCATAGGCCGTCTGCTCGCCGCGCGGTCCGTCCTGCCCGAAGGCCGAGAACGACGCGTAGATCAGCCGCGGATTGACTTCGGCGAGCGCCTCGTACCCCAGGCCCAGCGCATCGAACGCGCCAGGCCGATAGTTCTCCACGAACACGTCGGCGGTGGCGGCGAGCTTCTTGAGCACGTCGCGGTCGCGCTCGGTCCTCAGATCGAGGGCGAGCGAACGCTTGTTCGAGGCCTGCGTCAGGAAGGAGGTGCCCATGTTGGCGCGGTTGAGGGCCTTGTCGGTGCCGTTCTGGCGGCTCTGGTCGGGCTCGTCGGGATGCTCGACCTTGATCACGTCGGCGCCGAGCACGGCGAGCTGGTAGGTGGCGAACGGGCCCGCCAGCACATGGGTGGCGTCGATCACCCGGATGCCTTCGAACGGTCGTGTCATCTAGGTCTCCTTCGGAAGCGTTGCCCGCAATTGCTCCAGTATCCAAGATCGTGCCCAAGGGAGCTCGTCAGGAGACAGAGTAAGTCCGATTGCGCGCTCAGGCGTGTGGCTGCGCGGAATATCTGCCGGTCAGCTGCGGCGTGGTCACTTCTTTGGCTCCCTTGCTCTGCATGTCGAGCCGCGTCTCGCGTCCCCACGTACGTTTGAGGTCGTCGCGTACGTGGAAGCGGAGCTTTCCCAAGCCTTCGGTCTCAAGCTCGATCGTGTCGCCGTCCTGGAAGGGACTCAGGCCGCGGTGGTTGGTGCCGGTCGCCAGCACGTCGCCCGGCTCGAGCGTATGAATGGAGGTGACCCACTCGACGCAGCGCGGGATCTTGTGCGCCATGTCGCTGGTGTTGAAGTTCTGCTTCAGCGTGCCATTGACCCAGAGGCGGACTTGCAGCCGGTGCGGATCGGCGATCTCGTCTGCCGTGACCAGGTAAGGACCCATGGGCGCGAAAGTGTCGCGCGACTTCATCTGGTAGAAGACGTTGCCGGGCGGCGGCAGGCCGCGCGCGGAACCGTCGATGAAATTGACATAGCCGAATATGTAGCTCATGGCGTCGGCGGCTTTGACGTTCTTGGCGCGCTTGCCGATCACCACCGCGACCTCCGCCTCGCCTTCGAAGATCGTCGCCGGCACATCGGGCAGTACCATCGTGTCGCCGGGGCCGATCACTGAGCTGGGCGACTTGTGGAAGGCATTGAGCGGCGCCGGCTCGCTGCGCGTGCCGTCCTCCATGTAGTTGACCGCCATGCAGTCGATATTGATGGGCCGCGGCAATGGCGCGCGAATCCTCACCTCGCCGACCGGCACACCCTTACCCTGCGCAGCCTGCTCCAGGCGCGGCCGCAGGTCGGCAAAACGCTCGATCACGCCGTTGATCAGGTCGTGCGGGCCGGTGTGCGGAATGTCCCGCACCACAGCCGTGACATCGATCACCGTATCGCCTGTGAGCACGCCGAGGCGGTAGTCGTCGAAGTACATCAGCTTCATGTCGTTCTCCGGAGAAGAGGGGAGCGTGATTCGCGGCGGGCCCTTGCCAACGGGCGCAACCGTCTTTCCCGTTGCCTTCGCGGACTATAGCCGGTCCGGAGCTGATTGTAAGAACGCCAGGGCGGTGCTTTGATCAATGAGCGAGCCGCGGCGCGCAGTTCCAGCGGCCATCAGGAGAGGGAAGCCCATGAACGGCGCCGCCGTCGTTGCCGACATCCTCAAGCGCGAGGGGACCGAGTTCCTCGCCTGCTACCCGCGCAACCCGCTGATCGAGGCCTGCGCCGAACTCGACATCCGCCCCATCCTGTGCCGCCAGGAGCGCGTCGGCGTCGGCATGGCGGACGGTTTTTCGCGCATCCGCCGCGGCCGGCGCAACGGCGTGTTCGCCGCGCAGGCCGGCCCCGGCATCGAGAACGCCTTCCCGGGCATCGCCCAGGCCTACAGCGAGAACGTGCCGCTGCTGATCGTCGCCGGCGCCCTGCCGCTGGCACGGCAATACGTGCGGCCGGTATTCCGTGCCGCCGAAGTCTATCGCCCGGTCACCAAATGGTCGGCACTGGCGCATTCCGTGCAGGAACTGCCGGCCCTGATGCGCCGCGCTTTTCATGCCATGCGCAGCGGCAAGGGCGGCCCCGTGCTGATCGAGATTCCTGACGAGGTGTGGCAGGCCGAGTACCAGGGCGGCATCGACTACGCGCCGGTGGCGGTACAACGCAGCGCACCCGATCCGGACGCCATCCGCCAGGCGGTGCGGATGCTCAGGCAGGCCAAGCATCCGCTGCTGCTGGCCGGCCAGGGCGTGCACTATGCCGAGGCCGGCGAGCGCCTCGCGGCGCTCGCGGAACTGCTGCCGGCGCCGGTCGCCACCACCAATCCGGGCAAGAGCGCGATCCCGGAAAACCATCCGCTGGCGCTTGGCGCCTCGACGCGATCGCGGCCAAAAATATTCACCGAGTTCATGGCGCGCGCCGACCTGGTGCTGGCCATCGGCACGAGCCTGACGCGTACGCCGTTCGGCCCCGGCGTGCCGGGCGGCAAGACCATCATCCATGCCACCAACGACGCCGGCGACGTCAACAAGGAATATCGCGTCGACCATGCGATCATCGGAGATGCCGCGCTGGTGCTCGACGCGCTGATGACCGAACTCGCGCGCGAGGGCGGCGGCGGCAGCAAGGCGTTAGCCGCGCTCACGGACGAGGTCGCGGCCGGCAAGGCGGCGTGGCACGCCGAATGGAAAAAATATCTCGACTCCGACGAGGTGCCGATCAACCAGTATCGCGTCATCCGCGACCTGATGCGTACGGTCGACCGCGACAACGTCATCATCACGCACGACTCGGGCAGCCCGCGCGAGCAGCTCGTGCCGTTCTGGGAGGCAACGGCGGCCGGCTCGTATATGGGCTGGGGCAAGTCGACTCAGCTGGGCTACGGGCTCGGCCTCATCATGGGAGCGAAGCTCGCGGCGGCGGACAAGCTGTGCATCAACATCATGGGCGACGCCGCCATCGGCATGACCGGCATGGACATCGAGACGGCGGCGCGCAACCGCATCGCCACTCTCACCATCGTGTTCAACAACGGCGTGATGGCGGCGGAACGCGACGTACTGAAAGTGTCGACGCGCAAATACGGCGCGCTCGACGTCGGCGGCAACTACACCAAGGTCGCCGAGGGCCTCAACGTCGCGGCACGCCGCGTCGAGACGCCGGCCGGCATCGTGCCGGGCATCCGCGAAGCCGTCGCCGTCACGCAATCGGGCGCGCCGTTCCTGCTCGAATTCGTCGTCAAGGAGGGCTACGATTTCTCGCGATATGAGCTGGCCGGGCTGTAGCGCGACGCGTTCGATCATCTCTCCGTTGTCATCCCGGCCGAGCGCGAAGCGCGAGAGCCGGGATCCATGTACCCCAGCGCTGATGGCAAACGCGCCGAGTCAAATCCGCAACACCGGGATACTTGGGTCCCGGATCGGCTCGCTTTCGCTCGCCGTCCGGGATGACAGCCGCGATCAGCATTACCGAAGGAGTCGCACATGGCACGTATACGGTCGCTGATGCTCACGGCTTTCAGTTTCCTGCTGGCGCTCACGGCGGGCGCGACCGCGCAAGAGTATCCGTCGAAACCGGTGCGGCTGATCGTGCCGTTCCCGCCGGGCGCCATCAACGACACGGTGGGCCGCATCGTCGCCACGCAGCTCACCGGCCGCCTGGGCAAGCAGGTCGTCGTCGATAACCGCAGCGGCGCCGGCGGCGTCATCGGCACGGAGATTGCCGCCAATGCGCCGAAGGACGGCTACACGCTGCTGATCGTGTCGCTGGTGAACGCGGTCAATCCCTGGCTCTACAAGCTCAGCTACGACCCGGTCGCGAGCTTCACGTGGATCGCACCCATCGGATCGGCGCCCAATGTGCTGCTGGTCAATCCGGAGCTGCCGGTCGGCTCGGTCGGCGAGCTCGTGGCCTACGCCAAGGAGAAGCCGGGCCAGGTGCAATATGCCTCGGGCGGCGTCGGCAGTTTTCAGCACCTGGGCGGCGAACTGTTCAAGCTCATGGCCGGAGTCGACATGCTACACGTGCCGTTCAAGGGCGGCGGTCCGGCCATGATCGACGTGCTGGGCGGGCACACCAAGGCGGTGTTCGCCACCACCATCACGGCACTGCCGCACGTGCGCGCCGGCAAGCTCAAGGCGCTCGGGGTGGGTAGCCGCGCGCGCAGCCCGGTGCTGGCCGACGTCCCGACCATCGCGGAGGCCGGCGTGCCAGGCTACGAAGCCGTCAACTGGATCGGCATCGTGGCGCCGGCCGGCACCCCGCCCGCCATCGCGGCGCGGCTGCACGACGAGATCACCGCGATCCTCGACTCGGCTGAGGTGCAGAAGCAGTTCGCCTCGGAGGGCGTGGAGGCCATGCGCATGAGCTCGGCCGAATTCGGCGCCTTCATGGCGCAGGAGATGGACAAGTGGGAGCGCGTCGTGAAGGAGGGCGGCATCAAGGCGGAGTGAAGCGCTTTCAGTCGCTGAGCTGACGCTTCTCCAGCGCGCCGTACAGCCTGTCGGCGACCTAGGCGAGACGGAATGCCTTGTTGTCGCTGCCCGGCTTGAGCATCACGGCGTTGCTCTCGCAGGCGCTTGACCAACCCGCCAGGATGATGCCGGCAACGGCCAGACAGGGAAGCAGGCGCATGCATGACCTCGCGTTGACCCGCCAACATAGCGCCGAATCAGCCGGCACCGGGGCCATATCCAAAAAATCTCCAGAAAATCTCCACGGCCGCCTCCAAGCCTTTCGCC
>DATFWC010000161.1:0-5527 GCA_035259885.1 Xanthobacteraceae bacterium | reverse complement strand
CCGCGTCGAGCATTTCGGCATGCCGGTCGATCCCGGCAATCTCATGCTGATCGGCGACCTCGCCGGCCGGCCGGTGCTGGGCGCGCCCGGTTGCGCCCGCTCGCCCAAGGAGAACGGGTTCGACTGGATTCTGGCGCGGCTTCTCGCTGGGCTTCCGGTCAGCCGGACGGACATCACAGGAATGGGCGTGGGCGGGCTCCTGATGGAGATCGTGACGCGGCCGCAGCCGCGCGAGGCGCCGCATGAGATGCCGACGCCCGAGCGCCGGCGCATCGCCGCCGTCGTGCTGGCGGCCGGACGCTCGACCCGCATGGGATCGAACAAGCTGGTGGCCGAGCTCAACGGGACGCCGCTCGTCCGCATCGCCGCCGAGCAGGCGCTGGCGTCGTGCGCCGATCCGGTGATCGTGGTCACCGGGCACGAGCGCGAGCGGGTGGAGAAGGCGCTCGCCGGCCTTGCCGTGCGCTTCGTGCACAATCCCGAATTTGCCGACGGCCTGTCCACGTCGCTCAAGGCCGGCCTCGCCGCCGTGCCGCCCGAGGCCGACGGCGCCATCATCTGCCTCGGCGATATGCCGCAGGTGCGCGCTGCCATGATCGATCGTCTCATCGCGGCTTTCGACCCGGCGCGCGGGGCGCTGATCGTGGTTCCCACCATCGACGGCAAGCGCGGCAATCCAGTTCTGTGGTCGCGCCGGTTCTTTCCCGAGCTCGCCGGCCTCGAAGGCGATGTCGGCGCCCGCCACATGATCGGCGCCTACGGCGAGGCGGTGGTCGAGGTGGCGGCCGACCGCGCGGCTCTCGTCGATATCGACACGCCCGAGGCGCTCTCCGCCCTCAAGGCGGAAATCGAAAACGCCTGACAGCCCGACGCCTGCCCTTCACTTCCTGACGCGGCCGATCTAACGTGCCGCCAGGGAGGCAGCCACCCATGAACGTTTCCGCGCGAAGCATGATGTTCGCCGCCGCGGCCGGATTGGTCCTGTTGAGCGGTCCGGCGCGGGCCGATTACGTTTACGGTGTCGTCAGCAACGACACCGGCGGCATCATTCCATGGTCGCCGTTCACCCAGCAGCATCGCTGGGAGATCGCCGCCTGGCATTGCGCCCGGTATCGCAAGTATCCCAAGATCACCAGCGTGCACCGCCAGTACGGCGACTATATCGGCTTCCGCTGCCTGTTCGGCCCGCCAGCCGGCCCCGTCGTGGTCACGAAGTACTGACCCCGGTCATAAAGCCGACAAGTCCCCGGCGCTCCTAGTCGATGCCGCAAACCTGCGGCTCGCCGAAATTTTTTGCCGCCCTGTCCAATTTCGGCCGCCTCGAGCGACATCGGGGCAGGCCGGCATGGTGCTCGGCCATCAGGACGAGGAGACCGGAGATGAAATACATGCTGCTGATCTACGGCAACGAGGCGAGCTTCGAGGCCGCGAGCAAGGCGGACAGCGACCGCATCCTGGCGGCCTACGGCGCCTATGTGGAGGCTTTGACCAAGGCCGGCGTGGTGACCGACAAGAATCGGCTGCAGCGTTCCACGGCGGCAACCACGGTGCGCGTCGCCAATGGCGCGACCCGGGTGCTCAACGGGCCCTACGCCGAGACCAAGGAGCAGCTTGGCGGATACGTCGTGATCGACGTGCCCGATCACGATGCGGCCCTGGCCTGGGCGGCGCGCTGTCCGGGTGCCAGTCACGGGGCCGTCGAGGTGCGCCCGGTCTGGACCATGTGACGCCATGGAGGGGAGCGGGCGACAGCGGTGCGGCCAGGGAGGTCGCCGCGGCCGGTCGCCTCGTCCGCCTCCACCCGAATGAGGAGATCTGAGATGAAATACATGCTGCTGATTTACCGCGACGAGGCCGCCTTCAAGGCCGCTCCCAAGACCGCCGCCGAGCAGACGACGGCCGCCTATTTCGCCTACGGCGAGGCGCTGAAGCAGGCCGGCGTGCTGGTCGGCGCAGACCGCCTGGACTGGTCCAGCGCTGCCAGCACGGTGCGCATCGCCAATGGCAAGACCCAGGTGCTCGATGGGCCTTATGCCGAGACCAAGGAGCAACTCGGCGGGTTTTTCATGATCGACGTGCCCGACCTCGATGCGGCGCTCACCTGGGCGGCGCGTTGCCCGGGCGCCAGTCACGGCGTCATGGAGGTGCGTCCGCTCTGGGCCATGTAGCGATGCAGGATGGCGAGGAGGCGCGCGCGACCGCCGAGGCGGTGGCGCGCCGCCACTACGGCAAGCTCGTCGCCTTCCTGGCCGCGCGTACGCGCGACGTAGCCGGTGCCGAGGATGCGCTGTCGGAGGCGTTTGCGGCGGCGCTCGCCCGTTGGCCGGCCGACGGCATTCCGGACAATCCGGAGGCGTGGCTCCTGGCGGTGGCGCGGCGCAAGACCATCGACGCGGCGCGGCGGCGCCGCACCAGCGAGGCGGCCGCCGCCGATCTGCAACTCATTGCCGAGGAGATCGAGGCCGTGGCGTCCGCAACCTCCATTCCGGACCAGCGGCTGGCGTTGATGTTCGCCTGCGCGCATCCGGCGATCGATCCCGCCACGCGCGCGCCGCTGATGCTGCAGACCATTCTGGGCTTCGACGCCGCCACCATCGCGTCCGCCTTCCTGGTGGCGCCGGCTGCCATGAGCCAGCGGCTGGTCCGCGCCAAGAACAAGATCCGACAGGCCGGGATTCCGTTTCGCGTGCCCGAGGCGGCCGAGCTGCGCGAGCGCCTCGATGCGGTGCTCGAGGCAATCTATGCGGTGTTTGCCGAAGGCTGGTCGGATCCGGCCGGCACCGATGCCCGCCGCCGCAATCTTGCCGGGGAGGGGATCTGGCTCGGCCGGCTGGTCGCGTCGCTCATGCCGGAGGATCCGGAAGCGCTCGGCCTGCTGGCGCTGATGCTGCACGCGGAAGCGCGTCGGGAGGCGCGGCGAAACGCGCGCGGCGACTACGTGCCGCTGGGCGATCAGGATCCCGACCTGTGGGACACAAAGCTCATCGACGAGGCCGAAGCGCTGTTGTCGCGCGCGAGCCGCCTGGGCGTGCTCGGCCGCTACCAGCTGGAAGCGGCGGTGCAGTCCGCTCACGCGGTGCGCCGTCGGAGCGGCCAGCCCGACTGGGGCGCGATCGAGCAATTCTATGATGCCCTGCTGGCGCTGACCGGCTCGCCCGTAGTGGCAATCAACCGCGCGATCGCCATCGCGGAGACGCGCGGTCCGGCGGCCGGCCTGGCGGCGCTCGATGCGCTCGCCGACGATGGCCGGCTCGCCGAATACCAGCCCTATTGGGCGGCCCGGGCCGGACTCTTGCGACGCCTCGGCCGGCTCGATGCGGCGAACGAGGCGTATGCGTTGGCGATCGGCCTGGAAGCCGATCCGGCCGTCCGCGTCTTCCTGCAGCAGCGCCAGGCCGAGCTGTGGCCAAAGGGCTAACAGATTCGTTTTGTTGGATTTTTTCTCCGACTCGACCTCTTGCGCCAACCGCTTCTTTGCTATATGTATGACTGACCAGTCAGTCATAAGGCATCGCCATGACTGGAAGTACCGCCCGATCTCCGGCCAAGACCCGGCGCCCAGCCGCCGGCAACGGCGCGCGCGCGCAGAAAAGCGCGGCGCGGCGCGAGGCGATCCTCGCCGCCGCGTTCGACGAGTTTACCGCGCAGGGTTTTGCCGCCGCGCGGCTCGACGACGTGGCGCGCCGCGCCGGCGTCGCCAAGGGCACGATCTACCTGCACTTCCGCGACAAGGAGGCGCTGTTCCAGGAGCTCATCCGCTCGGTGCTGAGCCCATTCGTCGGCACCTTCGAAGCGGCGCTCAAGGCCGACGTGCCGGCGCGCGCGCTGGCGGATCAGATCGTCGAACTGTTCGTTACCCAGGTGTACGGCACGCGGCGCAAGGACGTGATCCGGCTGATCGTGAGCGAGGGCCCGCGCTTTCCCCACATCGCCGAGTTCTACTACCGCGAGGTGCTGTCGCGCATCATGACGGCGGTGCGCGAGTGGATGCGTCGGGCGCAGGCCCGCGGCGAAGTGAAGGGCGATGCGCTCGTGCGCTTCCCGCAGCTTCTGGGCGCGCCGGCCATCGTGGCCATCATGTGGAGTGGACTGTTCGAGCGGCTGGATCCGCTCGACGTGAGGGCGTTCATGCACGCTTACCTCGATCTCGTGTTCGGCGAGCGCGCGAGTGCCGGGAGGAACCCATGAGGGCAATTGTTGCCATCCTGGGTGTAGCGGTCACCGCGGCCGCGCTGGCGCTGCCGTCATGCAATTCCTCGCATGACGAGAAATTCCAGGGCTGGGTCGAGGCCGATTTGATCTTCGTCAGTCCCGACGAGGCCGGTCGTGTCGAGACCTTGTCGGTGCGGGAGGGGCAGACGGTGGAGACCGGCGCGCCGCTGTTCTCGGTGGATACCGAACTGCAGCTCGCCGACGTCGAGATGGCCAGAGCCTCGCTGACCAATGCCAAACAGGCCTTTGATCGCGCCCAGTCCCTGCTGAAGACGTCTGCCGGCACGCAGAAGGCGCTCGAGGATGCGGAGGCGACGCTGCGCACGGCGCAGGCACGGTTCAATTCGGCGCAGACGCGGCTGGCGCGCCGCACGATGAAAAGCCCGGTGAATGGCTCGGTGCAGCAGATCTACTTCCGGCCCGGCGAGCTCGTGCCAGCGGGCCGTCCGGTGGTGTCGCTGCTGCCGCCCGGCAACATCAAGGTCCGCTTCTTCGTCCCGGAGACGGCGCTGGCCGGCATCGCGCTCGGCGACGATGTCACGATCCATTGCGATGGCTGCAAGGAAGCTGTGTCCGCGAAGGTGACCTTCATCTCGCGCAGCTCGGAGTTCACGCCGCCGGTCATCTACAGCCTCGAAGAGCGTTCCAAGCTTGTCTATCTGATCGAGGCGCGCACCGGCACTCCCGGCGACCTCCGCGTCGGGCAACCGGTCGACGTGCGTTTCGCGGAGAAGCCCAAGTGAGCGTTGCGGAAACGCAAGCCCGAACCGACATCGTCATCGATGTCCACGGCCTGACCAAGAAGTTCGATGGCCGCCCGGTGGTTCGCGACCTGTCGATGCAGGTGAAGCGCGGCACGATCTACGGGTTCCTCGGGCCGAACGGCAGCGGCAAGACCACCACCATCCGCATGCTGTGCGGCCTGCTGACGCCCGACGAGGGGGAGGGCACCTGCCTCGGCTACGACATCCGCCGCGCGACCGACAAGATCAAGCGGCACGTCGGCTACATGACCCAGCGCTTCAGTCTCTATCAGGATCTGTCGGTGCGCGAGAACCTCGAGTTCGTCGCGCGGCTTTATGCCGTGCCGAACGCGACCGGCGCGGCGCGCGACATGATTGCGCGCCTCGGCCTGCAGGGGCGTGAGGAGCAACTGGCCGGGTCGCTGTCGGGCGGCTGGAAGCAGCGGCTCGCGCTCGGCGCCTGCACGCTGCCCAACCCACAGCTTCTGCTGCTCGACGAGCCTACGGCAGGTGTCGATCCCAAGGCGCGGCGCGAGTTCTGGAGCGAGATCCACACGCTGGCGGCGGAAGGC
>DATFWC010000160.1:0-13903 GCA_035259885.1 Xanthobacteraceae bacterium | reverse complement strand
CGCTCGAACGTGAAGCCCATGCGGTCGAGCGCGCCGGGGGCGAAATTTTCCACCAGCACGTCGCAATGCTTGATCAGGCGCTCGATGATCTCCTTGCCCTTGGGGTTCTTGGAGTCGACCGTGATCGAGCGCTTGTTGCCGTTGAGCATGGTGAAGTAGAGGCTGTCGACATTGGGAATATCGCGCAGCTGGCCGCGCGTGATGTCGCCAACGCCCGGGCGCTCGATCTTGATCACGTCGGCGCCCATGTAGCCGAGCAGCTGCGTGCAGGTCGGCCCTGACTGCACGTGGGTGAAATCGAGCACGCGCACGCCGTCGAGCGCCTTGCCAGCCTGGCCCCACGGCTGGCGGCTGGGAGGCGGCAGCCCGGTGCTCTTGCGTGCTCCGTTCTGTCGCGCCTTTTTCGCCGGCTTGCGGGTCTTGGCGGCCGAGCGCAGCGCCACGACCTTCTTGGCGGCGCGGGCGCCCGCCTTCCGGCTTGCGGCGGTCTTGCGGCGCGCGGCTTTCGCGTTCTTCGGTTTCCTGGGCGTTGCCATGCGGTCCTTCCTTCAGCGTTCGAATGCGTTCACGGCGCGCGCCGCTACTTCTTGCGGATCACGCTCTGCGGATTGAGATTGCCGATGCGCCCGCTCTCGGTGCCGGCCGCCGGGTCGATCACGGCGTTAATGAGGGTGGGCTTGCCGGAGTCCATGGCGGCGTTCACGGCGCGGCTCAGCTCGTCGGGCGTCGTCACGTTCACGCCGATGCCCCCAAAAGCCTCGATCATCTTGTCGTAACGCGCGTCCTTGACGAACACCGTGGGCGCCGGGTCGGCACCGCCAGTGGGATTGACGTTGGTCCCGCGATAGATGCCGTTGTTGTTGAAGACGACGACGCAGACCGGCAGGTCGTAGCGGCAGATCGTCTCCACCTCCATGCCGGAGAAGCCGAAGGCGCTGTCGCCTTCGACCGCGAGCACGGGCTTGCCGGTCTCGATGGCGGCCGCGACGGCAAAGCCCATGCCGATGCCCATCACGCCCCAGGTGCCGACGTCCAGGCGCTTGCGCGGCCGGTACATGTCGATGACACCGCGGGCGAGGTCGAGCGTGTTGGCACCTTCGTTCACCAGGATGGCATCCGGCCGCTCCTTGATCACGGTGCGGATCGCCCCGAGCGCGCCGTGGAAATCCATCGGCGCCGAGTTCTTCATCAGCCGCGGCGCCATCTTGGCGATGTTCTCTTCCCTCTTGGCCTTGACGGCGTCGATCCAGTCGGCTGGCGGCGCCGGCCACTTGCTGCCCATCGCCTCCAGCAACGCGGCGACGCAGGAGCCGATATCGCCGACCACCGGAGCCGCGATCTCGACGTTGCTGTCCATCTCCTTCGGCTCGATGTCGACCTGGATGAATTTCTTGGGTGCTTCGCCCCAGGTCTTGCCCTTGCCGTGCGACAGCAGCCAGTTGAGACGGGCGCCGATCAGCATCACGACGTCGGATTGCGCCAGCACCGTCGAGCGCGCCGCGCCTGCGCATTGCGGATGCGTGTCAGGCAGGAGGCCCTTGGCCATGCTCATCGGCAGGAACGGAATGCCACTCTTCTCGACCAGGGCACGGATGGCGTCGTCGGCCTGGGCGTAGGCGGCGCCCTTGCCGAGAATGATCAGCGGGCGCTTGGCACCCTTCAGCACGTCGAGCGCGCGCTTGACGGCGGCCGGCGCGGGAATCTGGCCCGGGGCCGGATCGATGACCTTGACCAGCGATTTCGCGCCCGCCGCGGCGTCCATGACCTGCGAGAACAGCTTTGCGGGCAGATCGAGATAGACGCCGCCCGGACGGCCCGACACGGCGGCGCGGATCGCGCGCGCGATGCCGATGCCGATGTCGGCGGCATGCAGCACGCGGTAGGCCGCCTTGCACAGCGGCTTGGCGATGGCCAGCTGGTCCATCTCCTCGTAATCGCCCTGCTGCAGGTCGACGATCTCGCGTTCGGACGAGCCGCTGATCATGATCATCGGAAAGCAGTTGGTGGTGGCATTGGCGAGCGCCGTAAGGCCGTTGAGGAAGCCGGGCGCCGACACCGTGAGGCAGATGCCGGGCGTTTTCGTCAGGAAGCCGGCGATGGCCGCGGCGTTGCCGGCGTTCTGCTCGTGGCGGAACGAGATAACGCGCATGCCGGCGGCCTGCGCCATGCGGCCGAGATCCGTGATCGGGATGCCGGGCACGCCGTAGATCGTGTTGATGCCGTTGAGCTTGAGCGCATCGATGACGAGGTGAAAGCCGTCCGTCAGTTCCTGCTCTGCCTCGGCCTTGGTTTCGGGCTTCGTCTTGGTCGCTGCTTCAGCCATGGAAGCCTCCCGGCTCAATTCAGATAGTCGGCATAGCGCGCCACGTGGTCGGCCAGGCCGAGTGCGTGATCGCGCACGAGGGCTTCGGCGCGCTCGGTGGCACGCGCCTCCAGCGCCTCGATGATGTTCATGTGATCGCGGATCGAGCGATCGGCGCGGTCCTTCTCGCCGATCGTCTTGCCCCGGATCATGCGCATGTGGGTGAACAGGTTTTCCGCCAGGTCGATGAGCACGTGGTTGTGGCTCATGCGGATGATGGTCTGGTGAAACTCGATGTTCACCTCGGAATATTCATCGAGCTTGGCGTGCAGCGTGCCGTTCTCGAAGGTGGCGAACATCGCCCGCAGCGCCGCGATCTCCTTGTCGGTGGCGTTCTGCGTGATCAGGCGCGCCGCCATGCTCTCCAGCGCCGCCCAGGCGGTGATGAGTTCGATCACCTCCTGCTTGGTCTTGCGCACCACGTAGACGCCGCGGCGCGGCACCGAACGGACGAAGCCCTCGCGCTCGAGCTGCGCCATCGCCTCGCGCACCGGCGTGCGGCTGATGCCGAGATCCTGGGCCAGCTGGCGCTCGTCGAGCCGCACCTCGGAGGGCTGGTCGTAGACGTTCAGGGATACGATGACGTCCTTGAGTGCCGCATAGGCGCGATCCGCAAAGGTCGACGTGTCCTCGAGCGGCGCCAGCACGATGCGCCCCTCGCCGGCCCGATCGCGTGGAGGTATTTCCGTCATGCGTCGCACTCCCATACGCCGACGTGGTATACATTATACCACGTCCCTGCCTTGTCAAAGCGATCTTTGCGGCATGGCCAGGTCGCGCAACCGCGACCAGGCATCCTGGATGATCGGCCAGAACAGGGCGATCAGGCCGAGCGCCATGATGGTGCCGACCAGGCCGTTGGACCAGAACACCCCGAGACTCCCCTGCGACGCCAGCAGCGACTGGCGGAAGGATTCCTCCGCCTTGTCGCCCAGCACGATAGCCAGGACCATCGGCGCCAGCGGGTAGTTGCACTTCTTCAGCAGGTAGCCCAGCACCCCGAACACCAGCATCAGCACGACGTCGAAGGTGCTGTTGTGCACCGTGTAGGCGCCGATGGCGCAGAGCACGAGAATGATCGGCGCGATGATGCTGAACGGGATGCGCAGGATGGCGGCGAACAGCGGTACCGTGGTCAGCACGATGATGAGGCCGGCGATGTTGCCAAGGTACATGCTGGCGATGAGGCCCCACACGAAATCCTTCTGCTCGATAAACAGCAGCGGCCCCGGCTGCAGGCCCCAGATCAGCAAGCCGCCGAGCAGCACGGCGGCGGTGGGCGAGCCGGGAACGCCGAGCGACAGCATCGGCAGCAGCGCCGAGGTGCCGGCGGCGTGGGCGGCGGTTTCCGGCGCCACCACGCCTTCGATCTCGCCGGTGCCGAACTTGTGCCCGTTCTTGGAGACGCGCTTGGCGATGCCGTAGCTCATGAACGAGGCCGGCGTGGCGCCGGCGGGCGAGATGCCCATCCAGCAGCCGATGATGCAGGAGCGCAGCGACGTGCTCCAGTAGCGCGGCAGCTCGGCCCAGGTTTGCAGCACCACCTTGGGATTGATGCCAGCGGCGCGGCCCTTGAAGCTCAGGCCCTCCTCCATGGTGAGCAGGATTTCGCCGATGCCGAACAGGCCGATCACGGCGATCAGGAAGTCGAAACCGTTGAGGAGCTCGGGAAAGCCGAAGGTGAGCCGCAGCTGGCCGGTGACGCTGTCGAGGCCGACGGCGGCGAGCGCGAAGCCGATCATCATGGCGGCCACGGTCTTGAACGGCGGCTCCTTGCCCATGCCGATGAAGCTGCAGAACGCCAAAAAATAGACCGAGAATTTTTCCGCCGGCCCGAACTGCAGGGCGAACTTCGCCACCAGCGGCGCCACTAGCGTGATGACGATGACGGCGAACAGCGCGCCGACGAACGATGACGTGAAGGCCGCCGTGAGCGCCTCGCCGGCGCGGCCCTGCTGCGCCATGGGATGGCCGTCGAACGTGGTGGCCACCGACCACGGCTCGCCCGGAATGTTGAACAGGACCGACGTGATGGCGCCGCCGAACAGGGCGCCCCAATAGATGCACGAGAGCATGATGATCGCCGACGTGGGCGACATGGAGAACGTCAGCGGCAGCAGGATCGCCACGCCGTTGGCACCACCAAGCCCGGGCAACACACCAATGATCACACCGAGCAGAATGCCGATGACCATCAACAGGATGTTGAAGGGCTGGATGACGACAGCAAAGCCGTGAAACAGATTGACGATGTCTTCCATGTGAGGGGCAACTCCGCCGCCGCTCGGCGATCCGGGCGGCTGTCAAATACCGGATCAGAGACCGAGCAGATCCTCGATCGGCCCCTTGGGCAGGGGGATGAGGAACCATTTCTCGAACAAGAGGTAGGTGATCGCCGGGATGGCGACCGCGATGCCCAGCGTCAGGCCCCAGCCGTAGCGGCCGAACCATTTCATGAACAAGGCGATCAACAGGGCCGAGGCGACGTAGATGCCGATCCACGGAACGGCGAGCACATAGATCGTGGTCGGGATGACGACCGAGATCACCTGGGCGAGCTGGTCCCAATCCGCGAACAGGCGGTCGCGATCGATCTCGACGACGGCGCGCATCAGGTTGACGGCGCTTGCCCCGACGATGACGATCCCCAGGTAGAACGGAAAGAATCCGGACTTCGGCCCCTCCGGCCCCCAGCCGATACCCACCTGCAAGCTGCCCGCGATGACGATGAAGCCGAACAGCGCCATGAGCACGGCGACCCCGGCTTCAACCCAGCGGTGGGACGGCCCACTGCCGCCGCCCGGCGACGTTGCGTCGGTCATTGCTCCTCCAAGACGGTTCCGCCGGCGGTTTTAAACGCGCCGGCGGTTCATGCCCCTGTCGGTCAGTTGCTGGTTGCCAGGAAGCCGGCTTCCTTCATCAGCGACTGGTGCCGCTTCTCCTCGGTCTCGACCCACTTGGCGAAGTCGGCGCCGGTCTTGAAGCTCTGATTGAAGGCCCCGTCATTCATCAGGCTTTTCCACTCCGGCGTCTCGCGCACCTTCTGCAGCAGGTCGACGTAGAAGTCGACCTGGTCCTTGGTGGCGCCAGGCGACATGAAGATTCCGCGCAACATCAGGTATTCGACATCGAGCCCGGCCGACTTGCAGGTCGGAATGTCGCTCCAGCTCTTGTTATCGGCGATCTTGTCCTTGTAGGCGAGCGGATTGCTGTCGAACACGCACAGCGGCCGCAGCTTTCCGCCACGCCATTGCGCCACCGCTTCGATCGGATTGTTGACGGTGGAATCGACATGATTGCCGACCAGTTGCACGGCCACCTCGCCACCGCCCTTGAACGGAATGTAAGTGAGCTTGGTGCCGGAGGACTTCTCGATCGCGACCGTGATGATCTGGTCTTCCTGCTTCGACCCGGTGCCGCCCATCTTGAACTGCGACGGCGGCGCGGCCTTGATGGCCGCTATGTAGTCCTGGGCATTCTGGTACGGCTTTTCGGCATTGACCCACAGGATGAACTCGTCGAGCGCCATCATGGCGACCGGAGTCAGATCCTTCCAGTTGAACGGAATGCCGGTGGCGAGCGGGGTGGTGAACAGGTTGGACAGCGTGATCACCAGCTTGTGCGGATTGCCCCGCGAGGCCTTGACGTCGAGAAAGCCTTCGCCGCCGGCACCGCCCGCCTTGTTGATCACCACCATCGACTGCTTCATCAGCTGATGCTTGGTGACGATGCCCTGGATGACGCGGGCCATCTGGTCGGCACCGCCACCCGGGCCAGCCGGAACGATGATTTCCACCGGCCGGTTCGGCTCCCATGCGGCCATCGACGGTACCGCCGCCGCCAGCGCGAACGTGGTTCCCAGCGCGGCCGCAAAGCCGAGCCGGCAAGAAAGGATCGGACGTGTCATGCGCTTCACTCCCAGAGGTTTGTCTTTGCCGTCGGCCTGCGCCGGCTTGTCTCGTTGCTCCGCGGTATCTGGTATAAATCATACCACGGCTCGTGAAACCAATAGCACATAGCTATCGCGGCTCAATAGTCTCCCGAACGCCTGTGATTAAGACCAGCCTGCAAGGCCCCGCCATTTTGTCGCAGCACCGTGCGGCGGGAGGCCAGGCCGGCACGGCGAGACCGGTCACGCGGCGCTTGCCACACCGCAACTGGAAATGGCGGCGTTGAAAGCGAGTCGCGTGTCACGACGCCCTCGTTCTCCATTGTGGTCGGCACGTAGCTGGAGATCGCACGCATCTCGTCGATGGTCTTGCCGATGCCTGGATCACGGCCACGACCTGGCCGGCGGCGCCCTGGATGGCGTTGATGCGGTTGCCGATCTCACCGGGTGAGCCGTTCCGTACGCGACGGCAATGTATTCGCCGGACCTTAGCCGCGCCTGCCGCTCCGCGGTAACCCCTGTCTCGCGCGACGGACTCTGCCTGCGCAGTCCCGGCATGCGCCAAGCGAGCCAGTCCGGCACGCAGGGAGCTGAATCCACGCCGGCGATCGGCTAGATTTCACCCGAAGTATCCACAGCCTGACGTCATGACTCCTTGCTGTATCGCGATGACGATCGCAGCTCCCGGCACCGTGATCCGTCTGGCCGTCGCATCTCTGATGGTGGCTCTCGCCATCATTGGCGCGCCGCCGGGCATGGCGACCGACTGGCCGACGCGGCCGGTGCGCATCATCGCGCCGTCGACGCCGGGCGGCGCTGCCGACACGTTCGGCAGGCTGCTGGCCGATCATCTTGGCGAGATCGTCGGCGGCCGCTTCTTCGTCGAGAACCGCGCCGGGGCCGGCGGCCTGATCGGCGCGCAGGCGGCGGCGAACGCCGAGCCGGACGGAGCCACGTTTGTCACGTCGAGCGTCGCCTACCACGCCATCGCGCCGGCCGTGAGCCCCAACCCCGGATTTCATCCGCTGCGCGACTTCACCCATGTGGCGTTCATCGGCGGACCGCCTAACGTGTTCGTGGTCAATCCGGCGTCAGGCGTGCGCTCGCTCCGGGAGCTCGTCGCGCTCGCCGCGCGCGAGCCGGTCGCCTATGTGTCGCCCGGCGTCGGCACGCTCGGGCATCTGACCGCCGAGCGGCTGGCGCAGCTGGCCAACATCCAGCTGCAGCACATCCCGCACAAGGGCGCGTCCACCGCCATGATGGATCTGGTCGCCGGCACCGTGAGCCTCGGCACCATGACATGGACCTCGGCGCTCGGGCAGATCCGCGCCGGCAAGGTCATCCCGATCGCCGTGACGTCGCGGGCGCGACTTGCCGAGGCGCCCGACCTGCCGACCTTCCAGGAGCTCGGCTACGACGACCTCGTCGCCACCACGTGGTTCGGGCTGTCGGGACCGGCCGGCGTGCCGCACGACATCGTGCAAAAGCTCAACCGCGCCGTGATCGATGTGCTGGCGCTTCCCGAGGTGCGAGCCCGCCTGCAACGCGACGCCATCGAGACGCAGGCCATGACGCCGGAGGAATTCACCGCCTTCCTGGCGCGCGAAATCGACAAATGGGCTCCGCTCGCCCGGCGGGTTGGCCAGGCGAATTAGGGCGCAGGGGTGAGGATCGCCCGCTGCCGGACCGACATCCGCGACGTGCCTTCGATCGCTCTACGCGTCGACGGCCAGAGCGGCAGCAAGCGACATCGCGCCGCTGCGCCCCGGCTTGATTGCAAAACGACTTCTGCTGATCATGGCGCCAATGGTCGGCGCGTCACCCGCCACGAGGGGAGGCGAAACATGATCTCGACCATCAGCCGGCGTGGGTTCCTCGCGACCACCGGGGCGGCCGCGCTTTCCGTTGTCGGACACAATCCCGGCCTCGCGCAGGAGTTTCCCGCCCGCGGGCTTCTGGTGATCGTGCCCTATTCCGCAGGCGGCGGCAGCGACGTTTCGGCGCGACTGCTTGCCAGGGATCTCGAACCCATCCTCGGCAAGCCGGTGACGGTCGAAAACCGCGCCGGCGGCGGCGGCTGGATCGGTTGGGGCTCGCTCGCCGCGTCAAAGCCCGACGGCTATACCATCGGCTACATCAACGCGCCGAGCATGTTCGCCGGCTATCTCGACCGGGCGCAGGGCGGTGCGCGCAAGGAGAACCTGGAGAGCTTCACGCCGCTGATCAATCATGTCGTCGATCCCAATCTTTGGGCAGTGCGACCCGACAGCAAGTACAAAACCGTGAAGGACGTCATCGACGAGGCCAGGCGCCGCCCCGGTACGATCACGCTCAACGGCGGCGGCCACGGCACCGACGATCACGTCGCGGCACTGGGAATCGGAGCCAACAACGGAACGAGCTTCCAGATGGTGCATTTCCGCGGCACGCCAGAAGGCAAGACCCAGGTGCTGGCCGGCAACATCGAAGTGCTTGCCTGCAACGTCAGCGAGGTCGCAGAGGACATCAGGGTCGGCCAGTTCCGCATCCTCGGGGTGATGTCGGCCGAACGCTCGCCGTTCATTCCCAACGGGCCGACCTTTCGCGAGCAGGGCTTCGACGAGGTGTGGGCGGTGTCGCGTGGTATCGCGGCGCCGGCCGGTTTGCCGAAGGACGTCGAGACCGCTCTGATCGGCTATCTGGAGAAGACCATCGGCTCAAAAGAGCACAGGGCCAAGGCCGAGGCGCTCGCGCTCGACCCGCAGATCATCAAGGGCGAGGATTACCGCAAATTCCTCAAGGACAACGAGCAGGCCACCAAGAAATTGATGGGCTGGTAGCCTGAGCCAACGGGCGGGACCCCTCGCGCTCTGTCGCCGAGGGCCGGACCAGGACGGCGCGCCGATCAGTCACAAATTCATGAGTACGCGGCCGCGCTGTCCTGCGCCGTCATCCCCGCTCTCGCCCCCGGATCAAGTCCTGGACGCGCTTTGGCGCGAGAGCCCGGGCGCCCGCGGCAAGCATGCGCCAAGCGAGCCAATCCGCGATCCGGGCCGCCAAGAACCTTGGATATGATTGCCTGCTCCCCGTACAATTCCATCGCTCGGGGGATTCTGGGTCCCGGCCCTGAAGGAGTGCAGATGTTGCGCACGACAACGGCGCTTATTTTTCTCGCGCTTGCGGCCGGCCCGGCTGCGGCACAATCGGATTATCCCGCGCGCCCGGTGCGCATCGTGGTTCCGTCGCCGCCGGGCGGCGGCACCGACATCATCGCGCGCGTGCTGGCGCAGTACCTGTCCAAGACCATGAGCCAGCAGTTTTTTGTCGAGAACCGGCCGGGCGCCGGCAACATGATCGGCATCGAGTCGGTGGCGCGCGCCGCGCCCGACGGCTACACGCTGCTGTTCGCGCCCAGCACGCTGGCGCTCAACTCGGTCCTGTACAAGAAGGTCAGCTACGATCCGGTGCGCGACTTCGCCCCGATCACGATCGCGGCCACCACCGCCAACGTGCTGATCGTCAACCCTGGGCTTCCGGTCAAATCCCTGAGCGACCTGATCGCGTTGGCCAAGCGGCAGCCGGGCGAACTGACCTATGGCACGCCCGGCATCGGCACGTCGCCGCACATGAGCATGGAGCTGTTCAAGAGCATGGCGGGTATCGACCTGCGGCACATTCCCTACCGCGGCACGGCGCCAGCCGTGACCGACGTGATCACCGGGCAGATCGCCGCGACCTTTGCCAACGCACTCACGGCCAAGCCGCAGGTGGACGCCGCAAAGGTGCGGGCGCTGGCGGTGTCCGGGCCGAAGCGGATCGCCGCCCTCCCCGACATTCCCCCGGTCGCCGAAGCCGGCGTACCCGGCTATGCGGCCGTGCAGTGGTATGCGCTGCTGGCGCCAGCCGGCACGCCGGCCGAGATCATCCCACGCCTGCACGCCGAGGCGACGCAGGCGCTGAAAACCGCCGAGATGCAGGAGAAGCTGGCCGCCGACGGCGCCGAGCCGGTGGGCAGCACGCCGGACGAGCTCGCCGCGCTCATCCGCAACGAGCTGGACAAATGGAACAAGGTGGCGCGCGCGGCCAATATCGAGCCGCAGTAGCGCCGCCCGCCTTCGCTCCTCAAGCAGCAATGCCGTGCGATGACAGGGAGATCAAAGCCTTGCCGTGGATCACCGCCAACGGAATAAGCATTCACTACCGGCTGGGCGGCAAAGGCGGGCCGAGCGTCGTGCTGCTGCATGAGATGGGCGGCACGCTCGACAGCTGGGATGCCATCGCGCCCGCGCTCGCCGGCTCCTTCCGCGTCCTGCGCTACGACCAGCGCGGCGCCGGCCTGTCGGAAAAAGTGCGCCAGCCGTTCACGTTCGAGACGCAGGTCGACGACCTGGAAGCCGTTCTCGACGCGCTCGCGCTGACAGCCCCGTTTCATTTCGTCACCGTGGCGGCCGCGACCGCGCAGGCGCTGTGTTTCATGGAGCGGCACCCATCGCGCGTCGGCAGCTTCGTGTTCTGCAACCCGCTCGCCGGCATCGACCCCAGCCGCGCCAGCGCGCTCGACGAGCGCGCCGACTTCGCCGCGCGTGAGGGCATGCGCGCCGGGCTCGCGGTCACGCTCGACAAGTCGTGGCCGTCGAAGATCGGCGACAGCGCGGCTCATGAGGCCTATCGCGGGCGCTACCTGGCGAACGACCCGGTATGCTTCGGCGCCATCAACCGGGTGCTGGCGCGCACCAACGTGACGCACCTGGTGAAACGCATCGCCTGCCCGACCATGATCGTGGCCGGGCGCTTCGACCAGGTGCGGCCGCCGGCCGGCAGCGAGCAGATGGCGCGCGAGATTCGCGGCGCGCGCTTCGAGCTGATCGATGCCGTGCACATGATGCCGGCACAGGCACCGGGCCCCCTCCTCGCTCTGCTGAAGGATTTTTTGACCACCGCCGCCGCGCCGCAGGCGCAGGGCGCCAGCCAGACTTCATAGTGATGGCATTTTCTTCGGAAAACCGGCGTCCTTCCCCGGGTCGCGTCCGGCGCAAGCTTTTCCGGAAAATGCTCTAACGAGGACGAACCAATGCGCGTGAAAGCCAACGGGATCACGTTCAACTGCGAGGTCGAGGGCGAGGACGGCGCGCCCTGGCTGGTACTCAGCAACTCGCTCGCGTGCAATCTCTCCATGTGGGATCCGCAGGCAGCCGAACTTAAGCGCTCGCTGCGCATCCTGCGCTACGACCAGCGCGGCCACGGCCAGACCGATGCGCCGGCCGGCCGCTACACGTTCGAGTTGCTGATCGCCGACGTCATGAGCCTGCTCGATGCGCTGTCGATCCCGCGGGCGCATTTCGCCGGCCTGTCCATGGGCGGCGCCACGGCGCTCGGCCTGGCGCTACACCACCCCGACCGCTTCGACCGCATCATCATCTGCGACTCGCCATGCGCCTCGACGCCGGCGACCACCCAGCAATGGGAGGAGCGCATTTCGGTGGCGCAGCAGCAGGGCATGGAAGCCCTGGTCGAGCCGACAATCACGCGCTGGTTTCCGCCCGACACGGTGGCGGCCAACCTGCCGCACCTCGACCGGGTGCGGCAGATGATCCGCACCACGCCGGTCAACGGTTTTGTCGGCTGCGCGGCGGCGCTCGCCAACCACGATTTCCGCTCGCAGGTCGCGCAAGCCACCCGTCCAATCCTGTTCATGGTCGGGGAGAAGGACGGCACCACCCCGGCCGCCATGCGGCAGATGCACGAGACGCTGAGAGGCTCCAAGTTCGTTGAGCTTCCTGGCGCAGGCCACATCTCCAATCTCGATCAGCCGGCCGCCTGCACACGCGCGTTGCGCGAGTTCCTCGCCTGAAACCTCGCCGCATTGCAAACTTTTGGGGTCAGGCTATACGTCAGCGCAGGTCGTGCGATGGATCGCGCGTCGCCCATGCGCCATAATGGGCCGAGTTTGGTAAACGGGGCTTAACGGCCCGCGCGGCGGGCCAGCGGGCCCCACGGCGGGCCAGTCAGCCCGCCAGGATACGGGAGAGACGTCATGGTCGCTGCGGCTCAGCAACAAGCGCCGGCCCGGCCGGGTTTGTCCAACAAGGCGCGCGAGCTGATGGAAGAGATCAATGCCGACGCCGCCAAGCATCATATCTGGGTACGCACGCAGGCCAACGCGCCGGCGCAACGGCCGTGGTTCACCGACACCACCGGCGACATCGCGCAGCTCGCGACCGGCCGCGTCGCCGCCAACCAGATGAAGACGCTGCCGCATCACTGGCGCTGGAAGGAATACAGCGAGTACCTCAACCGGATTTCCGAGGTCGCGCGCAAGGCCGACGTCTCGCCCATCGAGTTCGCCGACCGCCAGAGCATTCTCTTGCTCAATCCGGGACTCAACGGACGCCTGCAGGTCACCAGCACCATCCGCTGCGCCATCTCGATCTACAATCCGGGCGACATCGCGCCAGTGCACATCCACAGCCCGAATGCCAGCCGCACCATCCTGTCGCAGAAGGGCGGCTACACCAATGTCGAGGGCGAGCGCTGCGAGGCAACGCGCGGGGACCTGATCCTCACCCCCAACGGCACCTGGCACGACCACGGCAACGACGATTCCGAGCCGGTGATCTGGATCGACATGCTCGACTGGCCGCTGATGGAATTTCTCGACTGCGCCTGGGTCGACCACGACATGCCGGGCGCCGCCGGCCAGGGCAACGCGCGGGTGCAGCCGACCGTGCACCAGAACGGCTATTCCGAGCGCCTCTACGGCCACGGCGGCATTCGCCCGGCGTTCATTTCGCATCAGCGCGGCAACGGCCGCTATCCCTGCCCGCTCATCCACTTCCGCGGCGCCGACGTGCGCGACACGCTGCACGGCCTGCGCAAGGAACAGGGCGACGCCTACGAAGGCATCAACATCGACTTCGTCAACCCGGTGAACGGCGAGCCCGTGTTCAAGACATTGAACTACGCGGCCCAGATGCTGCGCCCGGGCGAGGAAACAAAACACAAGCGCGAGACCTGCAGCACCTTCTATGTGGTGATCGAGGGCCAGGGCGTCACCGAGATCGCCGACAAGCGCTTCGAGTGGCAGGAGAACGACATTTTCGTCGTGCCCAACTTCGTGTGGCGGCGCCACATCAACACCGGCAAGAACGACGCCGTGCTCTACTCGGTCTCCGACGCGGCACTGCTCAGGAACATCGGCCACTACCGGGCGCAGGGGCGCGACAACGGCAGCGTCGTCGAACTGGTGCCGTAATCTGAACTCGGCGCGCTCCCTCTCCCCAACGGGGAGAGGGTTGGGGTGAGGGGGCAAGTGACTCTCGACAGGCCCTTGCCCCCTCACCCGGATCGCTTCGCGACATAGCCGATGCTTCGCATCGGCGTTCTTGAAGCGAAGAACGGCGGCCGGAGGCCGCCTGTGCCTCTCCCCGCCGGGAAGAGGTGGAGCAAGTGGCACGGCCATCTAACTCCCACGCGCCGCAGGTCGGCAGCATCATTTCTCATCCACCACGCGCGTGCACAGCGTGCCGATGCCCGAGATCTCCACCTCCAGCACGTCGCCGGCCTTCATCCACAGCGGCGGCGTGCGGCGGTGGCCGACGCCTTCCGGCGTGCCGGTGGCGATCACGTCGCCGGCCGACAGTTGTGTGAAATCCGAGCAGAAGGCGACGATCTCG
>DATFWC010000159.1:0-3327 GCA_035259885.1 Xanthobacteraceae bacterium | reverse complement strand
TCTGGTCGGCCGTCTCCTCGACGATCACGTCGTTGCCGGATCCGCCGAACACCTCGTCGTTCCCGGCTCCGGTGCGGATCGTGTCGTTGCCGCCGTCGCCATACACCGTGTCGGTGCCGTCGCCGTCGCGGATCTGGTCGTCGCCGTGTTGCCGTTGATGACGTCGTTGCAGCCTTCGCTGCGCAGGCTGTCGTCGCCGCTGCCGCCTTCCAGGTCGTCCTGGCCGTCGCCGCCAAAGAGCGCGTCGTTGCCGAGTCCTCCTGTTGTCGTCGCCGGCCGCCGGCAGGCCGGCCCGAACCGATTGATTAGCGCGCCGCGAACCCGCATTGTGCCGACCGGCGACCATACGCCAGGGGGAATTTCCGAATGTTGTCCGAGTCCGATCGCCGCAAAGCCGCCGACATTCTCATGGCGGCACAGAAGGAGCGCAAACAAGCCGTCCAGCTCTCCACCACCTGGCCCGGCATTGCCATCGAAGATGCCTATGCGATCTCCACCGAGGTCGCCAAAAGGCGGATCGCCGCCGGGGCAAAGCTGATCGGGCACAAGGTCGGCCTCACCTCCAAGGCGATGCAGCGCTCGTCGCAGATCGACGAGCCCGACTATGGGCACCTGCTCGACGACATGATGATCGCCGACGGTGCCAAGGTTCAGCACGCCGATTACTGCCGGCCGCGGGTGGAGATCGAGCTCGCCTTCGTGCTCGGCAAGGCGTTGAAAGGCCCCGGCGTCGGGCTGACCGATGTGCTGCGCGCGACCGAATACGTGGTTCCGGCCATCGAGATCGTCGACGCGCGCATCCAGGACCCGCGCAAGATTTTTGACACCGTCGCCGACAACGGCGCCGCCGCCGGCATCGTGGTCGGCGGCCGGCCGGTCGGACCGATGGACGTCGACCTGCGCTGGGTCGGCGGCATCATGTACCGCAACTCCGAGATCGAGGAGACCGGTGTGGCCGCCGGTGTGCTCGGCCATCCGGCGCTGGGTGTCGCCTGGCTCGCCAACAAGCTCGGTGCGCACGGCGTCGCGCTGGAGCCGGGCCACCTGGTGCTCGCCGGCTCGTTCACCCGCGTGGTGTTCGCCCAGAAGGGCGACACGCTGCATGCCGACTTCGGCTCGCTCGGCGGCATCGCCGTGCAGTTCGTGTGACATCCATGGATCTTCCCGAAAACGGTTTCAAGCGCGCCATTGCGGCCGGCCGGTTGCAAGTCGGCCTGTGGAGCAGCCTTTGCAGCAACATCGCGGCGGAGATCGTGGCGGATGCCGGCTTCGACTGGATCCTGTTCGACAGCGAGCACTCGCCCAACGAGATCCCCGGCCTGTTGTCGCAGCTGCAGGCGGCGGCGCGCGGCACCGCCGCCGCCATCGTGCGGCCGGCGTGGAACGACGCCGTGCTGATCAAGCGCGTGCTCGACATCGGTGCGCAATCGATCCTGGTGCCCTACGTGCAGAACGCGGAGGAAGCCGGCCGCGCCGTGGCGGCGGTGCGCTACCCGCCGGCGGGAATTCGCGGCGTCGCCGCCGCGGCGCGCGCCAGCCGCTATGGCCGCGTGAAGGACTATCTCAAGACCGCCGACCGCGAGATCTGCCTGCTGGTGCAGGTCGAGACGCGCACGGCGCTCGATGCGCTCGAGGCCATTGCCGCGGTCGATGGCGTGGACGGGGTATTCATCGGCCCGTCGGATCTGTCGGCGTCGTTCGGTCATATCGGAAATCCGCAACACCCGGAGGTGCAGGCGGCGCTGGAGCAGGCCGCCCGGCGCCTCAAGGCCGCCGGCAAGCCGGCCGGCATTCTCACGCTGAGCGAGGAAGAGGCGCGGCGCTATATCGGCTGGGGCTACTGTTTCGTTGCGGTGGGCTCCGACACCGGCCTGCTGGGGCGCGGCGCCGATGCGCTGGCGGCCAAGTTCAAGTCCGGCTGAGCTATTGCATCGAAACCGTCATTGCCGGGCTCGACCCGGCAATCCATCCACAACGTGGACTCATCTTTTTGATGAATGCTCAGGGCGAGCCCGCGCATGACGAGTCAATGCCAAAATGGCACGTACTAGAGCGAGACGACTTTTCTTCGAATCGCCATCTCGCTCTAAGTTATGCTTGGAGCATGATCTTTTCCGAAAACCGGTACCCACTTTTCGGGATCATGCTCTAGAAACGGAAGCATGGCCTCCTGAAGGAGTGGCGCCGGAAGTGGCCGCCGAAGCGCCAGGGCTGGAACGGCGAGGCGTACCGGCGGACGAACAGGCGGGGCCGCTCGCGCACGACCTTCTCGCTCACGTCATCGAGCGTGCGCCGCGACTTGGCGGTATCGCTCCTCCTGGCCGGCTTCTGCTCCTTGCTGCCCGGCTTGTCGGCCTGCCGCTCAACCGGTTTCTCGACCGGCTTGTCGACCGTTTTCTGCACCGCCTTCTCGACTGGTGTGTCGACGGGGCGCGATGCGAGCTCGTAGTTCGCACTGGGGTTGGTGGCGACCGGCTTCTCGGGCGCCGGCTCGACCGGCGGGGCGGCCGCGATCCCGCTCGAGGTGTCGCCATCATCCCGTGTCGGCTCGACGGCGACGCGAGGCGCCGGGGCGACGCGGGTTTCGGCCGCATCGAACTGCTTGGCGTAGCGCGAGGCGCCGGACACGAAGACGAAGTTCTCGATCAGCGACGACGACACCAGCGGCACCTGCTCGCCGTTGGACGAACGGGACACGCCGATCCGGGTGTGGTTGAACACGATCTCGGCACTCACGCCTGGCGCGTTGATCTCCTTCAAGAGCTCGCCGATCAGCAGGCTGTGCTCGCCATCGACATCGTAGGCGACCTTGCCGGGCGCCGCCGCCGACATGAGCAGCGTGCCGGCGGGCGCGTCGATCGCGGCCAACCCGCCCGACAAGCCGCGGAAGCGGCGCTCGAACGGATTGCGGCGCGACGCGTCGAGGATCGCAAGCTTCACGTCGGCGCCGCGGCGGTGCATGTCGGCCAACACCGCGTCGATGCTGACGCCGTCACGCCGCACGTCCGCTTCCTTCCAGATCTGGGCGTCGACCGGGATCATGTAGGTCTGGCGGTCGATCTGGATGCCGAAGCCGCCGAACGCAATGAGCGCCGCCACGCCCGGCCTGATCTTGCCCTTGAAGCGCTCGACCGCGGCCTTCATCTCGTCCTTGCCGAGGTTCTCCTGCACCTCGACGTCGAAACCGTTCCGCTGCAGCGCGTCGGCGAGCGCCTGCGCGTCCTTTCCCGGATGGCGCAGCGGTGCACTGGCATCGGGATATTGGGAATTGCCGATGATGAGCGCGACGCGCGCCGCGCTGGGGTAGCGGATGCCCTGCGCCCGCTG
>DATFWC010000158.1:0-2034 GCA_035259885.1 Xanthobacteraceae bacterium | reverse complement strand
CAGCTCGGCGGCGGGCTGGCGCTGAAATCGCCGTTCGGCACGTTCCATGTGCCCAACATTTCGTCCGATCCCGAAGACGGCATCGGCGGCTGGAGCGAAGCGCAGTTCGTCACCGCGATGCTCAAGGGCAGCGCCGACGGCAATCATCTCTATCCGGCTTTTCCCTACACGTCCTATGCGCACATGCGCCTCGACGACGTGCGCGACCTGTTCGCGTTCCTGAAGACGTTGCCGCCGGTGAAAAGCTCGGTACCCGACCACGAGCTGAAATTCCCGTTCAGCATCCGCCGCGCCACCGGCGTATGGAAGCTCCTGTTCTTCGACCCCATGCCGTTCCAGCCCGACCCCTCTAAGTCGGAGGCGTGGAACCGCGGCGCCTATCTGGTCAACGGCCCCGGCCATTGCGCCGAGTGCCACAGCCCGCGCAACCTGCTCGGCGGCATCATCGAGAGTCAGCGCTTTGCCGGCGGGCCCAGCCCGGTGAGCGACGACTGGATCCCGAACATCACGCCGAAGGGGATCGGCGACTATTCCGAGGCCGACATCGTCGAGATCCTCACCACCGGCACCATGCCCAATGGGGATTCCGTCGGCGGCCCTATGGCCGAGGTCGTGCGTTCGACGGAAAAACTGTCGGCCGAGGATCGCGCCGCCATGGCCACCTACCTCAAGTCGCTGCCGCCGATCGAAGGCCCGAAGCCGCCGGAGAAGCCGAAGGAGCCGGAGCAGAAATAGGGCGCAGGCCCGACCACAACGGCGGGCTTCCGACCGCGCCGGCGGCGTGCTCAATAGCGCCGGGCGATTCGCGGATGGGGCGGCGGCGAAAAATTGCAGGTTAACATCGTCAAGGGAATTCTGTTCAAGCTTGCCTCGGCGATCATGTTCGCCGTGATGCAGGCGCTGGTGCGTTCGCTCGGCGAAGCCATACCGGTCGGACAGGTGGTGTTCTTCCGCTCCGCCTTCGCGGTGATCCCGGTGGTGGTGATCTATGCGCTGCGCCACGAACTCTACGCGGCAATCCACACCAAGCGGCCGCTCGGACATGTGGGGCGCGGTCTGGTCGGCGTTGCCGGCATGTTCTTCAATTTCGCCGCGCTCGCCCGCCTGCCGCTGGCCGAGGTCACGGCGATCTCGTTCGCGTCGCCGCTGGTCACGGTCGCACTGGCGGCGCTCATGCTCAAGGAGCGCGTGCGCATCTACCGCTGGTCGGCGGTCGGCATCGGCTTTCTCGGCGTCATCGTCATGCTGGCGCCGCATCTCGACCCGCACCAGCTGGCCAGCCATACGCCGGCGCAGTCCGTCGGCGCCGCGCTGGCCCTGGCGGCGGCCTTCGCCAATGCCGGCGCCGTGATCCAGACCCGACGCCTCACCGACACGGAGACGACGTCGTCGATCGTGCTCTACTTTTCGCTCGTCTGCGCGGTCGGCGGTCTCCTCACCTTGCCGTTCGGCTGGGTCATGCCGACCGCGTGGGAGCTCGGCGCCCTGATCGCCATCGGCGTGCTCGGCGGCACGGCGCACCTCGTCCTGACCCACAGCTATCGCTACGCGCCCGCTTCGGTGATCGCGCCCTACGACTACACGGCGATCCTGTTCGCCTTCGTGATCGGGTATTTCGCCTTCGGCGAGGTGCCGACGAGCCTCGTCATCGCCGGCGCCGCGATCGTGGTGGCGGCCGGCCTGTTCGTGCTGTGGCGCGAGCGCCAGCTCGGCCTCAAGCGCGCGCGCGACGCCGAGGGGCCGCCAAGCGGCGGCTGAGCCGCGCGTCAAAACGCCTTGAACGTGATGATGGTGCGCGTGTCCTGGATGCCGGGAATGGTCTGCACGCGCTCGTTGACGAAATGGCCGATGTCGGTGCCGTCGTCGACGTAGAATTTGACCAGCAGGTCGTAATCGCCGGCGGTGGAATAGATTTCGGAGGCGATCTCGGCGTCGGCGAGGCTGTTGGCGACCTCGTAGGACTTGCCGAGGTGGCATTTGATCTGGACGAAGAAGGGGACCATGCATGCCTCCGCCGGCGCTCGCGCCCACGCA
>DATFWC010000157.1:0-11996 GCA_035259885.1 Xanthobacteraceae bacterium | reverse complement strand
GCGCCGATCTCGTCATGCTGCAACAGGCCGGCATCGCCGGGGCGCTGGTTGCCTCGTGCCTGCATGACGGGAGCCTGAGCGGCGCCGAAATCGCCACGCTGGGCAGCCGCCCGTAGAGCGAGATGACTTTTCTTCGAATCGTCATCTCGCTCTAAGTCATGCTTGGAGCATGATCTTTTCCGAAAACCGGTGTCCACTTTTCGGGATCATGCTCAAGCGGCGGGCGCGCAGGCGCCGCATTCGCGACGCCGTGCGGGCCCGATCGACGGAACGCCATCTCACCGTGCGAGTTGATTCCGGATGGCTCTCGGCCGCCACCCGGCGCGCCGCGCAAGTGGAGTATGCCCGATGAAAACCATGGTCATTCTTGCGAGCTGTGCGCTCCTGGCGTTGCAGATCGGCGCCGCGGGCGCCAGCCAGTGCACGAGCGACATCGAAAACCTGTCAAAAATCCTGGCCGCGCGGGATGCCGGCTCCGGTCCGACGCCGGGAGCCCCGCTGGGCCCCGGACAACATCCGCCGACCACGGCCATGAGCCAGGCGGATCAGAGCGGTGCCGCCTCGGCCGCCGTGGCGCAGGCGAACAAGCCGCAGCAACCGCCGACGGAAGCAATGAACAAGGAAACGACCGGCATGGCGCCGCCGGCCGCGCCGAAGGCCGAGGAACATCCGCCGACCGCCGTCATGAATCAGGCCACGCAGGGAAGCGCCGCCTCGCCGCAGGACGTGCAGCGGCAGAACCAGGGCCAGCCCACTGCCGCCCAGGAGGTGCAGGGTCAGATCTCGGACGCGCATGGCATCGCTGCTGCCATGGCGGCGCTCGAGCGCGCGCGCATGCTCGATCAGCACGGCCGCGAAGCCGACTGCCTGAGCGCCGTCGGCCAAGCCAAGCTCCTGTCCGGCGCGCGGTAAGAACCCGCACCACTCGCTGGTGAGCGTAGCAACTCGCGCCCCGCTTGCTCCCACCTCCCCTTGAAAAGGTTAGGTCGCCGAGCCCGGTCGTCGCCGGGCGAGGCGGGTGGGGATCAAACAGAGTTGCGAGACGCGATCCGTCGGCGAGGTGGGGGATCCCCACCCGGCGCGCAAGCGCGCGCCGACCTCCCCTTTTCAAGGGGAGGTGGCGCAAGTGGCATCGCCCCGCTCTTAGGGAAGCGCCGTAGCAGATCCGAAGCCGTCTAAGCCGCGAACGGGTGCTTGACCTGGTCGCGCTTGGCCACGACCTCGGCGGCCTTCGGCTCGCCGGACACCGCGCGCGCGATCGATTCCTTCACGGCCTTGTAATTGTATTCCTGGATCTTCTTGTCGTCCGCCGCTTCCCAATGGATGAACACGCCGACGCAGACGAAGAGATCGTCGGCCTCGTTCTGCGGAATGACGCCTTCGGCGACGCTGTCGGCCACCGCCTTGGCGACCGCGTGCTGGGCCGGACCGAACATCTGCACGGCCTGCTTGGCACCCTTGATGGTCACCTTATTGAACATCACAGTCGCCGGCTTGCACATCAGGTTGGGCCCGATCACCGCCAGCAGCGAGGTGAACCCGTCCTTGTTGTTGGTCAGGCAATTGGCGAATGCGGTCTCGGCAGCGCTGCCTCGCGGCCCCATGATCAGATCGATGTGAGCGACCTCGTTGCCTTCGCCAACCAGCGACTCGCCCACGCACAGCCCAGTTATCTTTGCCATGGCCACTTCCTCCCGAGCAAAAGCCCATATCCCGCCGACGCCGCTTGCGTTCGGCGGACGGCTACCCTTGTTTTCAGCGCCCGGCACGCGAATGCCGGACCGGTTGGCCGGATAGCTGCGGGACCCATCCCCCGCAGGTGAAGTCAATCACTGTTGCGCCGCGACGGCAAGCCGTCCTGGAGATATGCCGCAAACAGTGTGGCGACCGTGAGGTCGGCGCTGGTCCCGGGATTGATGTTGTTGCGCTTGAGCTGCCGGTCCCAATCCAGGAGCCTGTCCATGAGTTGGGCCGGCGGCGCCGCCAGCAGCCATGCGCACAGGTTCTGCGCCAGATGCCGCACCTCCTCGGCCTTCACGGCGCCATGCTTGCGCACGATATGGCTGTCGGGAAACGCCGCCAGGAAGGCGAGGAAAACTTCCATGGCAGCCCGGGCGGGGCCCCGCCGGCGAGCGCCAGCGAGCGCATCCGCGCCGGTGACGAAAACGTCCTCGAAATCCGAGACGTATTGGCGCGCGATGCGGTCGCGCTCCGCCGCCTCCGCCATGGCGGTGCGCAGCGAAACGGTGGGCGGCGCGCGCACGTCGTGGCGCGCCGCCGTCCCGAGCCCGCCCGGCGAGGCCAACGTGATGGCGCGGAACGCCAGCGCCGCATCCTCGACGTCGAGCGCCTCCAGGACGCCCGCCACCGTGGCCCGCAGGGCGGACGGGCGCCGATCGGAGGGCTGGTGCTCAGCGGCGGCCGCCAGCGGCGCGCACAGCAGGATGATGCCGAGATTGGTGTTGGTGGCGACCGCGGCGCGCGTGGCCTCGACGGCGCCCAGGATGCGGGCCCCCACCTTCGCGCCCGGTTGCGTCAGCGGCCCGGCGGCGACCGCGGCGCTGCGGACGAAATCGTTCGCCGTCATGCCATGGCCATCGGCGAAGACGTGGACGTTGCCGGGCTTGAGCGCCTGAAGCTCGTCGCGGCAGGCGGCCACAAAAGCTTGCGCGATTCGCTCGGCCACATCCGTCATGGGGAATCAACGCGCCCAGAACGTTTGCCGCCGTCGCCCTGGTGAAAGCGGGGCCCCACAGGCCGACCGAATCTCGCGCCGCCCCCGGTTATGGGTTCCCGCCTAGGCGGGAACGACGCCGAGTGAGCGGCGCGAGCCATCAGACCGCGCGGCGGGCGCGGTCGCGCAGCGCTGCCGCAACATCGCCGGCCAGCACCGCGGCGATGCGGACCGGCGCCACCTTCTGCAACCCCGACCACGCCGGCATGGAGTTGACCTCCAGCACCGTGGGCCGGCCGTCGGCGCCATGCAGAATATCGACGCCGGCGAACTCGGCGCCCACCGCGGCGGTGGCGCGCAGCGCCAAGTCACGGGTCTCCGTGTCGGCGACGGCCACCACCGGCCGCCCGCCCTGCTTCACGTTGGTAATCCAGTGCGCGGCATGCCGCATCATGGCGGCAACGACGCGGCCGCGCGAGACCATGAGGCGGAAGTCGCGAAAGCCGTCGCGTTCCGCCGCCACGAATTGCTGGAGATAGTAGACGCCGGCAACCTCGGCCGGCTGCGGCAGTTCCTCCGGCCGGCGGATCAGCCGCAAGCCCCGCCCCTGCGAGCCGAACAGCGGCTTGAGCACCAGCGGCGCTCCCGCCTGCGCCACGACCGCCTGCGCGGCTGCCCGCGATTCCGTCACCCACGTGGCCGGCGTCGGAATTTTGGCGCGCGCCAGCAAAAAGCTGGTCATCGACTTGTCGACGCAGCGCTCGATGGCGCGTGCGTCGTTCCACACCGGCGTGCCGAGCTCGCGCAGCGCGTGGAGTATGCCGAGCCGCAGCGTGACCGCCTCGAACGTGCCGCCCGACATCGCGCGCACCAGCACGGCGTCGGGCAGCCGGTCGAAGCCGGGCAGGCGCAGGCCGGCCGCCCGCTCGGTCTCGAGCGCGCAGGAGGGCAGCGTGACCGGGGTGGCGCGCACGCCGAGTACCGCGAAGGCGGCGATCAGCTCGCGCGCATGCCAGTCGGTGCGGTCGACCACCAGGGCAACGGTCGCCGCCGGCACAGCGGCGCCGAGGGCGGGCGTGTCACGTGAACGAGGCATCGAGCAGGCTCACGTCCACGCGCCCCTTGCGAAATGTCTCGCCGGTTTGCAGCGCCGTGACGATGACTTCCGCCGGGCTGAACAGTAGCGGATCGATGGCATAGAAATCGCCCTTGGCGCGCTTGAAAATCTCCGCGAACGGCCGGCCGTAGTCGCGCGAGCCCTCGCTCGGCAGCTCGTTGGCCAGCGCGTGCGCATCATTCGCCGAGCCGGTGACGTAGAGGTGCACCCGGCCGCCATACACGATGGCGTCGTTGGTACGCCCCATGGCGGTGACGAAGTCCGGATGCGGCGGCGCCAGTGGCGCGGCGCCCATGCCGTCGACGATGCGATCGAGCGGAAATTTCAGCTCGTGCGCCTTGTGCAGCGCCACTTCCAGCGCGCGCGCCACGATCTGGGTGGCGCCGGCGAGGCTCTGCGTCGGCGCGTAGATGATGGTCAGTTGCGCCGGCGCGACGTTGCAGGCTTGCGCCACCTGCTCCACCACCGGCGGCGGCGGCGGCCGCGCGCCCTCGATCACCAGCGTCGCTGTCGTCGCGTCATCGCGGTAGGTCACGACCTGGAAAACCGGGTCCTTGCGGGCCAGCGCGCGCGCCGGGCCGGAGGCCAGCGCAAAGAACGCGTCCTTGCCCTCGCCGTGGGTGAGCCGCCAGCCGGCATACTGGCTGGCGAGGCAGGCGGTGACCGGATCGGAGCTGCGGGCAACGACGGTCCACGGCCAGCGCGGCGGCGTGGCCGCTGGCACGAGTTCGACCCCGCCCAGGCCGCCCATGCAGATTTCCGCGATTCTCAGGCCCGCCGCGATGCTGCCGAGCGCCTGGCTGCCGGCATCGATCAGCGTCTCGCCGAGCGCGCCGCGCGTCACCGCGACGCGCAGCGTGGCGGCGTCGGCCGTGAGTTTTCCCACCAGCGCGGCGGCCCTCGCATTGACGCTGACGGCGCTCGCGCGCGTGGTGCTCATGCGGCCTTCTCACGCATCCAGGAGAGGACGAGGTCGCTGCGGCGCGCAAGCAGCTGCGTCGCTGCGTCGGGCGTATCGGCATCGGCGAGAACGGTGCACAGCGGCTCGCCCACGCCGATGGCAGTTCCGACCGCCGGCCGGTCGGCGGTCCACTCCGGCCATGCCACCGACGGGGCGAACGCAATGTCGTGCTCGGCATAGACGATGGCGGAGGCCCTGGCGGCGGAACGCGCGGGCGCGCGCTCGGGCAACAGGCCGCGCCAGGCGTCCACGTGCAGCGCAAACAGCGAGCCCTGCTCCGGCGCGAAAATGTCGAGCGTCGCGCCGGGACGCGGGTTGATCTCGATGAGCCAGAACGCGTCATGGTCGACGAGGAAGTCCACGCTGTTGAGGCCGGTAAGGGGTATCGCGGCGGCAGCGCGTTGGGCCGCCACGGCCAGCACTGCCGCGGTCGCGGCCGCAACCGCGGCCGGCGCGACGGCGCCGCCGTAGCGGAACGGCTGCCGCGCAGTCGCGGCAGACCACTGGCGGCTGAACCCGAGCACCCTGGCGTCGCGGCCGTCGGCGAGAACGAGCGCCGACACCGGCGTGCCGGTCACGCGCCGCTGGAAATAGACGGCGGAGCCGCGCCTGCGGCCGAGTTCGCTGGTCACATGACGGCCGCCGGCGCCGCCGCGCCGCTTGGCCAGCCAGCCATCGGCGTCGGCCGGCCGGTCAAGCGACACCGCCGGATGCGGAATGCCACAGTCGCGACACAGCGCGGCCAGCGCCAGCGGATCCTTCGCGCGCGCCACGGTCTCGGCACTGTTGCCGATGAGGGGCCAACGCTTCGCGATGGCCGCGAGGAGGCTGGGCCGGTCCTCGAACCCGGTGCCGCAGACCACGCCGATCGGATCGCTGCCGTCAGAAAGCGCCGCCAGCGCAGACAGCACCTCGTCGGCCTGCATGCCGGCCATCCAACCCGAGGTCAGCCGGCGATGGGCCCGCGCGAGCGCGAGCGTGTCCTGGTCACCGAAAAAATCCGCCACCAGTGGCGTGAATCCGCCGCGCCGCGCCGACGCCGCCAGGGCGCGGCCGGAGGCCGCCACGATCAGGACCGTCCTATCCATTGATCTCGCGGGCGAGCTGGAACGCGTCGCGGAAATCGAAACGCACCGGCTTTTCGGCGCTGATCATTTTTTGGAACAGGCCGAACTCGGTCTTGTACTTCACGTTGCCGATGGCCAGCGGGCCGATGCCGAGCACGCCGTTCGGGTCGAGCTCGGCGCCGTTGGCCGACATCTCCAGACCTTCGACGCCGGTGGGCGGAACTGCATTGACGTCGGCGACCACCAGCAGATTTTTGGCTGCAGCAAGCTGCGCCGCCGAGAGGATGCGGACACCGGCGCGCCCGGCACACAGGGCCGCCTCGACGCGGCCGAGAATGTCGGCCTTCTTACCGTCGTCACTGCCGTCGGCTGCCTGCACCTCGACATCGAAGCGCGCCTTGATTTCACGCGCGGCATCGCTCACGCGCTTGATGCCATCGTAGCCGACCAATGTCACGGCGGCCTTCTCCAACGCCGCAATCACGGCGGCCGAGAAGCCGACCACTCCGGTCGCCCCGAACACCGCGACCTTGAGACCGTCCAGGCTGCGCTGCTTCTTGTCGCGCAGCACCTTGTCGACGCAGGCCACCATGGCGGCCGCGGTGGTGAACGAGCCGGCCGGATCGGCGAAGAACGAAATGCCGAACGGCGGGACCAGCGCCTTCCTGGCGGCGCCGAGCATGTCGAGCGCCAGGATCGCGTTCTTGCCGCCGAAGAACATGCCGGTCTTCACGCCCATCTTGGGCGGCCGGGAAAAGATCACGTCCTGCACCAGGCCCGCGACCTCGTCGAGCGTCACATTGGTGTAGGTGAGCACCGCGTCGAAGCCGGCATCGACCGCCATGTTGGCGTCGAACGGGCTCATGTGCTTGAGCGGCGTCACCATATGCAGGATGTGCTTGTCGGCCATGGTCGCCTGCCCGCCATTCAATGGGGCGCCGCGGCGCTCGCGCCGGCCGCCACCCGAGCCGTGATGTCCGCGCCGCGATTGAGCGCGGTGCAGACGCGGATGTCCAGGCCCTGGCCGGCGGGATCGGCGCGCCCCAGCGCGGCGAGCCGGCTCGCCTCCTCGGGCGAGGCCGCGAAGGCAAAGCCGGTCGGTCCCCATGAACTCTGTCCGGTGGCATGGGCACCGGCGCGTGCGAGCACATCGAGGCAGGCGCCGACGCGCGCGCTGGTGAAGCGGCGCCCGCCCTGCATCGGTGCGAAATGGTCGCCGAGGATCTGCTGCATGGTGGTGACGGCGGCGCCGAAATTCTTCAGGTCGTGCTCCGCCAGCGCCGGCAGTGCCTGCATCAGCGCAAGACGGCACAGCTTTGCCGCGGACTCTTCCGGCAGCTGCGGCAGGCGCGCGAAGGCGTCGCGTTCGCCGGCGCCGTTCAGACCTTGTTGTGTCGGGTCGAGCACAATCAGGATGCGCCAATGCTCCGGCATCACCATGCGGCTGATAATCGGCGCGACGTCGGTCATGGCGCCATGGCCGCCATCGACCACGAGCCCGCCGCGCTCGAACAGGCCGATGCCGACGCCGGAGCGGGCGCCGCGGCGCAGCCGCGCCGCGTCGCCACGCGCATCCAGCGGCAACCCATGCAGGCGACGCAGAGCAGCCGCGACCGCAAGCGCCAGCTGCGTGCCCGAGCCGAAACCGGCATGCGCCGGAATCGCCTCCTCGACGGTCAGGCAATACGCGCCGTCGAGACCCAGCGCGCGCTGCAGCGTCTCGACGTAATGGCGCACCCGCTCGGCATCGGGCCCGACGATCTCGGTCCGCCGCGCGAAGCCGACGCTCAGCCGGGTGCGTGGGCTGCTGATCGCCAGGCCGAGGCTGCCGAACCGTCGGCCCAGGCCGCCGTTGAGATCGAGAAAGCCGAGATGCAGGCGCGCCGGCGCGCTGACGCTCACGCTCGCCGCTGTCGGGGAATACGCCTGATGCAACATGTCCTCCCGGCTTTCGCCCGCGGCCCGCTTGTTTTCGGATGCACGCACCGCGCACCGCATCCCGAGTTAAAACGCGAGGCCATTCGTACTAGACTGCGGCAGCGGATGAGGCTTGGCAATCGGTTGCCCACGCAAAACCTCGAGGCTCGTGCCATGACGGAACCCAAGGAACGGACCTACTCGGACGACGAAATCAAGGCGCGGCTCAGTCGCGACCTGCCGCACTGGTACCTGGAGAACGGTTGGATCCGGCGCAAATACAAGACGCACGGCTGGAAGGGAACCCTGATGGTGATCAACACGGTCGGGCATCTCGCCGAGGCCGCCTGGCATCATCCCGACATCACGGCGTCCTACGCCTGGGTCGAGGTTCGCCTGCAGAACCACGCCGCCAAGGGCATCACCGACAAGGACTTCGAGCTGGCCAGGAAGATCGAGGAGGTGATTGCCTGGCAGCCGGGCAAGGAAGGCGGCGCGCTCGAAGGCACGCCCGACAAGGATCAGCGGTTCGCCTATATCAAATATGACGCCTGAGCGGCGGCGCGACGCGCCGCTTGAGGGGGGAGCAGTGGGCCACGCCTGGATCGACGGCAATCCGGTGGCGCTCGACGCTGCGGCCGCCGAGGCCGCGCGCTTGCTGCGCGCGGCGCGGCTGCCGGTGATCGCCGGCCTCGGCACCGACATCGCCGGCGCGCGCGCCGCCATTGCGCTGGCACAGCAGCTCGGCGGCGTGGTCGACCACATGCATTCCGATGCTCTGTTGCGCGATCTTGCCGTCATGCGCGAGGCGGGCGCGATCATGACCACGCCCAACGAGGCGCGGCTGCGCGCCGACACCGTGCTGGCGATCGGCAGCGCATTGCAGCTGTGGCCGGAGCTGCAACAGAATCTTCAGCGCCCGCCGCCCGCGCCGGAGATCGGCAGCGAGCGCGGCGAGCGCCGGGTATTCGGCCTGTGCGCGCCGCGCGGGCAGACCGCGGCCGCCGGCAGCCGCGCAATCGGCCGCGGCCTCGACGAGCTGCCGGCGCTGCTCGCCGGCTTGCGCGCTCGCGTGGCGGGGCGGCCGGTGCACAGCGCGCCGGCGCTCAGGCGGAGCCTCGACGCGCTCGCGGCCGACCTGCAGGCGGCGCGGTTCGGCATCGCCGTCTGGTGGTCGGCCGAGCTCGATGCGCTCGCCATCGAGATGCTGTGCGCCCTGGTCGACGATCTCAACGCCCGGACCCGTTTCGCCGGCCTCGCCGTCGCGCCTCCCGACAATGCAGCGGGTGTCGTGCAGGTCTGTGGCTGGACGACCGGTTTTCCGCCGCGGACGAGCTTTGGCCGCGGTCGCGCCGAGCACGATCCCTGGCGCCACGATGCCAGGCGCCTGATCGCGAGCCGGGAAGCTGATTGCGTTCTGTGGATCTCGGCCTATGAGGCGGCGGCGCCGGGTCCGACCGGCGGACTGCCGCTGATCGCACTGACCGGAGCGGATAGGCGCCCGACCGGCGCACGTGTCGTGATCCAGGTCGGCCGGCCCGGCCTCGACCACGACGCGGTCGAGCATGTCCCAATGACCGGCACTTTGGCCGCAGTCGCGGCGCGCGCGCCGCGCGACACCGTCTCGGTGGCGCAGGCCATCGCGCGCATTGCGTCGTGCCTGCCGGGAACGCCCGCATGCTGACGCGCATCGCAGGCGGGCATGTCATCGATCCGGCCAACCGCCGCGACGGCGTCGGCGACATCTGGATCCGCGACCAGCGCATCGTCGATCCGCCCGGCGACGGCGCCCGGCCTGACGCGACCTACGACGTCGCCGGCAAGATCGTGATGGCCGGGGCCATCGACATCCATTCGCACATCGCCGGCTCGCACGTGAACGCGGCGCGCCTGCTGTTGCCGGAGTCGCACGCCGGCGCCGAGGTGTCGTGCGTGCCGCCCAGCTTCGCCACCGGCTGTCGTTATGCCGCCATGGGCTACACCCTGGTGGTCGAGCCGGCGGTCGCGCCCACCTACGCGACCCAGGCGCACCTCGAGCTCGCCGACATCCCGATCATCGACAAGGCGACGCTCGCCGTGCTGGGCAACGACGATTTCCTGCTCGACCTGCTGCGGCGGCGCGAAAGCGCCGCCGCCGTGCGCGACTACGTGGCGTGGACGCTGGTCACCGCGCGGTCGCTCGGCATCAAGGTCATCAATGCCGGCGGCGCCGCCGCCCTGAAGGCCAACGTGCGCGCATTCTCCCTCGACGACCTCGTGCCTTACTACGGCGTGTCGTCCCGTGCCATCGTCGAGGCGCTACAGCACGCCGTGCATGAGCTCGGCGTGCCGCATCCGCTGCACGTTCACTGCAACAATCTCGGGCTCGCCGGCAATGTCGACACGGCGCTGGCCACCATCGCGGCGGCCGAAGGCCTGCCGCTTCACCTCGCCCACCTGCAATTCTACGGCTACGGCAAGGATGGCCCGCGCGGCTTCTCGTCCGCCGCCGCGCCGCTCGCCGAGGCGGTGAACGGCGCCAGGAACGTGACCATCGACGTGGGACAGGTCATGTTCGGCCCGACCGTCACCATCTCGTCCGACGTGCTGCGTCAGTTCAACGCCCGCCATGGCGCCAATCCGCGCAAATGGCTGATCCAGGACGGCGATGGCAACGGCGGCGGCGTGGTGCCGTACCGCTACCGCGCCGACGACTTCTACAACGCGGTGCAATGGGCGGCCGGGCTGGAGTTGTTCCTGCTGATCGGCGACCCGGCACAGGTGTTCTTCACCACCGACCATCCCAACGGCGCGCCGTTCACCAGCTATCCCGACCTGTTCGCGCTGCTCATGGACCGCGATCTGCGCGAGCAATGGATCGCCACCTCGCCGCCGGAGGCCATGGCGATGACGACGCTGAAGTCGATCCGGCGCGAATATTCCCTGAGCGAGATCGCCACCATGACGCGCGCGGCGCCGGCCCGGCTGCTGGGCGTGCGCGACCGCGGCCATCTCGGCGGCGGCGCCCGCGCCGACATCGCGATCTATTCCGATGACCGCGACCGGGCAAAAATGTTCCGCGCCGCGCATCTGGTGTTCAAGGACGGCGAGCCGGTGGTGCGCGACGGCGAGATCGTCCGGATCCGTTGGGGCCGCGCCCTCGACGTGCGTCCGGACCACGACGGCGCCATCGCGCGCCGCATGAACGACTATTGCGGCGAGCGCTACGGCCTTGCATCGTCATTCATGCGCGTCCCCGACAGCGCCCTCCCCCGGCCCGATCCGTTCGAATGCGTGCCATGCGTACAGTGACCGTCAACGGCGTGCGCATCGACGACACGTTCGCGGAAGCCTTTCCCATGCGTGCGACCGCGCTCGTCATCACGGCCGACAGCCCGCAATGGGCGCGCCAGGCCGCCGACACCATGACGGGGTTCGCCACGTCGGTGATCGGCTGCGGCTGCGAAGCGGGAATCGATCGCGTGCTGTCGCCCTGGAAGACGCCCGACGGACGGCCGGGCTGTCGCGTCCTCCTGTTCGCCGTCTCCACGGCCGAACTGCAGAAGCAGCTCGCCGGCCGCGTCGGCCAGTGCGTGCTCACCAGCCCGGGCTCGGCCTGCTACGCCGGGCTCGACGGCACCGAGACGCTCAAGCTCGGCAACGCGCTGCGCTACTTCGGCGACGGCTGGCAGATCTCGAAACGCTTTGGCGGAAAGCATTTCTGGCGCATCCCGGCGCTCGACGGCGAGTTCCTGTGCGAGGCGACGACCGGCCTCACCAAAGCAGCGGTCGGCGGCGGCAATCTGCTGATCATGGCGGCGAGCGCGCGGCGCGCGCTGGCGGCGGCGGAAGCGGCGGTGCGGGCGATCGCAAAAATCCCCGACGTCATCACGCCGTTTCCCGGGGGCATCGTGCGCGCGGGCTCCAAGGTCGGATCGAAATACAAGGGCCTGCGGGCCTCCACCAACGAGGCCTATTGCCCGACCTTGCGCGGTGCCGTGACCACCGCTCTGGATGACGACGTCGGATCGGTGCTCGAGATCGTCATCGACGGGCTGACCGCGGACGCCGTGGCGGACGCCATGCGCGCCGGCCTCGCCGCGATCGTCAAGCTCGGCGCCAAGGGCGGCGCGCTGCGCGTCGGCGCCGGCAACTATGGCGGCAAGCTCGGGCCGCATCACTTCCGCCTCAAGGAGCTGCTGCCGTGAGGCCGCTGGTGCTCACGCTGCGGGCGCGGCCGGAGCAGCGGCTCGACCTGTCGCCGCTGGTGCCGAATCGGCT
>DATFWC010000156.1:0-5375 GCA_035259885.1 Xanthobacteraceae bacterium | reverse complement strand
CCAGGTGCGGACATAGCCGCGCAGCACCAGCGAGTTGCTCGCCGGCTGGCCCTGGCCGTTCTTGTTCTTGATGAAGGTGGAAAACGGCACGCCGGCCAGTTCCACCTGCTCGTAGGCGAGCTCGTTGAGCTTGGGAATGGTCACCATCTCGACCTGGTTGCGGAGCTTCTTGAAGTAGTTCTCGTAGATCTCGGGGTGCCAGTCGAAGTAGCTCGTCTCGTTGACGAAGTTCTTGATGAGAAAATAGTTCTTGCCGCGCGTGTAGGGAAACACGTCGGCGATCTCGGTCAGCGAGGCGACCGACGGCCCGAGCACGTGAAACAGGCCGAAGTTGAACTCGCCCTCCTCGACCGCGTCGAAGAAGCCGTTGTCGGTGAACGCCTGCAGGGTGGCGCCGAGGAGCCCGGCGCGCACGTCGATCACATTCATCTTCACGTCGCTGGTGGCGAGCGTATCGATGATTCGCATCTGATCGGGCGCGCTGGTGATGTCGACGACCTCGGTCACGTTGGGGTGAAAGCGCTTGAGCGTGCCGCGGGGGACTTCGGTGTCGAACGCGCGGACCGGCACGTTCTTGGTCCCAAGGTAATCGATGATCGTCCGCGTGATCGTGGTCTTGCCGACGCCGCCCTTGTCGGCGCCGACCAGAAGAACCGCAGGCTTCATGGCTCTTGGTCCGCTCTGTGCCTTGGCAGGCTTCTTGGCGATGGTCACGAGCTAATCCCTCGTCTGAAATCGACGTCCCGTCGTCAACGGCTGCGCAGATCTTGTGCAGGGCGTGAGTGGTGGACGCCTGGAGTGACCCAGTGTTTCTTGCTTCGAGAGGCGGGATGACCCGCCGCCCGTTGTGTCCATCATACATCGGGCAGGAACATGGCGAAAGTGGCCATGCTGCCGGCTGTTAATTGCCGACTTTTTGCCGTGATTCCGGCCGGCAAGGCCTGGGATGATGCGGCCATCACGCCGCCTTGGCCTTGTTCACCTGTTCGCGGGCGAATCCGGCGGTCGAGGCGTAGCCGCGCACGATCGCCATGCGCTGGTCGTGCGACAGCACGGCATCGATGTCGGAAAAGCCATCGGGCGCGAGCGCCTCGACGGCGTCGATGACGCCTTCCGGCCCGCCCTTGCGATTCATGCGCACGAGCTGGGCCGTGACCGGCAGCCGCTCCTGTTCAAAGGCCCATAGCGCGTGACACGGCTGCTCGTCGCACTTGAGCCGATCGGCGAGCACGCGCGCATCGAGAATGGCCTGCGACGCGCCGTTCGAGCCGACCGGATACATGGGATGGGCGGCATCGCCGAGCAGCGTGACGCGGCCGTGCGACCAGCGCGGCAGCGGATCGCGGTCGCACATCGGATATTCCCAGAACTCCGGCGTCGCCTCGATCAGGCGCCGCACGTCGACGACGGGCAGCCGGAACAGCTGCAGGTGCACCCTGAGCTCTTCCATCCGGCCCGGCCGCGACCAATCCTCCTTGTGCGGCATCGGCGTCGAGGCGTCGCCGATCTTCGCCGCCACCGCCCAATTGGTCAGCCGCCGGTCGGCCCGGCCGCCTTCGGCGATGGGATAGACGACGCATTTGGCGGCCATGCCGCCGGCCACGATCATCGAGCGCCCGGTGAGGAAGGCGGGCCAGTCGAGCGCGCCGCGCCACAGCATGATACCGTTCCACCGCGCCGCCCCCTCGTTCGGAAAAAGAATCTCGCGCACGCACGAATTGATGCCGTCGGCGCCGATCAGCACGTCGCCGCGCCGGCTGGCCCGATGCGATCCGTGCCGGTCGAAGAAGTAGGCCGTGACGCCGCCGTCGTCCTGGCTGAAGGCGCCCAGGCGATGGCCGGTATGGATATGCGATTCACCCAGGCGCGCCCGCACCGCCTGGTAGATCACCGCCTGCAGGCGGCCGCGATGGATGGAGAACTGCGGCACGTCGTAGCCGGCATCGATGCCGCGCGGCTCGCGCCAGATCTCCTGGCCGAAGCGGTTGGTGTAGATGAGCTCGTGGGTGCGGATGGCGACCTCGTCGAGGCGCGGCAGCAAGCCGAGCTCGGCCAGCTCCTTGATGGCATGCGGCAGCGTGTTGATGCCAACGCCGAGCTCGCGGATCGCGTCCGCCTGCTCGAAAACCTCACAGTCGATGCCTCGCGCGTGCAGCATCAGGGCTGCAGTCAGGCCGCCGATTCCGCCGCCAACAATGATCGCCTTCATGTCCGCAAACCCGAGACCACACTCACGCCAGGGTACCGACGCCAGTGTCCCTCTTGCCGGCCTTGCGCGCAACGCCGGCTCGGCGGCAGGGTTAGCGGCGGCCCCACCACGGGTCCGGCCCCCCGGGGCGGGCCGCAATTCGGGCGGTTTTGACCCCCATGGATCGCCCATGCGCAAGACATGTCTCCCTGCCCTGCTCACGGCGGCCGCACTCGCGGCAAGCCCCCTTGCAGGCTGCGGAGAAAGCCGCATGGCAGGCTCGCTGCTCTATATGACGCCGAACAAGTTCGACCAGTTCGACTGCGCCGAGCTCAAGAAGCGGCTGGGCGGTGCGCAGGCCCGACTGCGTGACGTGGAGCAGCTGCGCGACAAGGCCAACGAATCGACGGCCGGTCCGGTGGTCAATTCCATGGTCTATGGCCCCGACTACAGCCGGGCGCGCTGGGATTACCAGCTGTACGCCGACGAGATCGCGCGCAAGAACTGCGATGCGCCGCCGCCCCCGCCGGCAGCGCCGGCGCCGCTGTCGCTGAAGCCACGCAACTGACGCGCATGACGTAGGGGCAACCCTGGTGGCTGCCCTCGACAGCGGGCGCCCACGAGGGGCGCCCCTACGGCTCGATGCGCACGCCTTACGGCAGCCGCATCAGCGGCTGCCCCATGCGGATGACAGCCCCGTCGCGCACGTTGTCGCACAGCGCAAACCCGTCGGGCGCGAACAGGATGATGGTCGATCCATGCTCGAACCAGCCCATCTCCTGGCCCTTGGCGAACGTTGCGTCGCAGGGAATCACGTTGGGCCCGGGGTGATCGAGATCGAGCAGCACATCGAGGCAGTGCAACCGGATCGCCGCGACCAGCACGGCCGCGACCGGTACCAGGGTGACGACGTGCTGGCCCGCGGCCAGCCGCGTGCGCACGACGGCGCGTTCGTTGCGGCAGAACAGCTTTTCGATGCGCCGGAGGGCGATCGGGTTGACGTTCCAGGTGTCGCCCGAGATGTAGGTGACCTGCTCGACGCGGCAGTCATGCGGAGCATGGAACCGATGGTACATGCCCGAGGTCAGGCGCAGCGTGACGTAGCGGCCGTCGCGGTGCGGGCCGACCAGATCGGGACCGCCGAGATCCTCCAGCGCGTAGGGAAATCCCTTGATCTGGAACAGTCTTGTGCCGGCGATGGCGCCCGAGGCGCCGATGATCGCGTCGCACGGGCTCACCAGGATTCTCGGATCATCCTCCACCGGCCGCGCGCCGTCCTTGAGTTCGCGGGTGAAGCAATCGTGCATGCTCCTGAAGCGGCTGAGCTTCGCGTCGCTCAGGTCGAGGTCGGAGAACAGGCGCCAGACCGCGATGGAGAGATCGCGCACCAGCGGCTGTTCGATGTGGCTGAACCAGCCCATGAACTGCGTAGCCAGGCGGCGCGGAATGCGGTTGGTGAGCAGGAAGTTGACGTCCTCCTGCGCGAGTATCCTCCAGAGTTGCGATCGGACCGTCATCTTGCGGTTATCTCGCTCCGCTAAACCGCGATTCGATGGACTTCGGCACGACGACCCTGGCCTTCTCGGCGGGCGCCGCCGCCCTGGCGGCGTCGGTCAAGAAACTGACGACGCGGCTGCAGCTCAGCAAGGCCAAGCACTGGTCGTTGTCCGGTCACGCCCGGTTGGCCCGCCGGATGGCCGCGCTGGTTCCGTTCTACGCCTATGACGAGAGCCAGTTCTTCCGCGCCGACGACGCCCCCGAGGAGGTCGCCGCGCGCCGCCATGCCGGCTTCATGCGCCTGGCCGAGCAATATCGCACACGGTTTGCCGAAACCCTGCGACGCACCGGCGAAGTAGCCGACGGCCTCTCCGATCTGCAATTCACCGAGGCCTATCGGGTGCCGTTCCAGTTCAGCCGCCTGGTGCGCCAGCATCTGCGGGCGGGCGCGTTCGTCCAATCGTCCGACGGCACGACGCTGACGGATCTGGACGGCAACCGCTTCTACGATCTGACCGGTTCCTACGGCGTCAACCTGTTCGGCTACGATTTCTACAAGGACTGCATGGAGCGCGGCCACCGGCTGGTGCGCGATCTCGGGCCCGTGCTCGGTCCCTACCACCCGGTCATCGCCGACAATGTGAGGCGGCTGAGAGAAATTTCCGGTCTCGACGAGGTCTCGTTCCACATGTCGGGCACCGAGGCGGTGATGCAGGCGGTCCGCCTCGCCCGCTACCACACGCGGCGCTCGCACCTGGTGCGCTTCGTTGGCGCCTATCACGGCTGGTGGGGCGACGTCATGCCGGGCGTGGGCAATCCGATTCGCGCGCACGAAACCTACACCTTGAAGGACATGTCGGAGGATTCGCTGCGGGTGCTGCGCACGCGCCGCGACATCGCCTGCGTCCTGGTCAACCCGCTGCAGGCCCTGCACCCGAACGCGAGCGCGCCGGCCGATTCGGCCCTGGTCGACAGTGCGCGCGACGCCCATTTCGATCGCACAGCCTATGCCGAATGGCTCAAATCGCTGCGCCAGGTGTGCAGCGAGCGCGGCATCGTCCTGATCTTCGACGAGGTTTTCGTCGGCTTCCGCCTCGCCGTCGGCGGCGCGCAGGAATATTTCGGCGTCCGCGCCGACATGGTCACGTATGGTAAGACGCTGGGCGGCGGTTTTCCCGTCGGCGTTCTGTGCGGGCGCAAGGACCTGATGAGGCGTTTCCGCGACGATCGGCCAGTCGACGTCTGCTTCGCCCGCGGCACCTTCAATTCCCACCCTTACGTGATGGCGGCCATGCACGAGTTTTTGGGCCATCTCGACACGCCCGCCGTGCGCGCGATCTACCGCAACCTCGACGACATCTGGGATGCCCGCGCCGCCCGCCTCAATGGGCGCCTGCGCGAGGCCGGGTTGCCGGTGCGGGTGGCGAACCTGTCCTCGATATGGACTGTGCTGTACACGCAGCCGTCGCGCTACAACTGGATGCTGCAATATTATCTGCGTGCCGAAGGCCTCGCCCTGTCCTGGATCGGCACTGGCCGCCTGATCTTCAGCCACAACTACACCGATGCCGACTTCGACAATGTCGCGGACCGTTTCGTCGCGGCGGCCGCGAGAATGCAGGAGGACGGCTGGTGGTGGCTCGATCCAGCCACCACCAACCGCTCGATCCGGCGGAAAATTCTGCGCGAG
>DATFWC010000155.1:0-7645 GCA_035259885.1 Xanthobacteraceae bacterium | reverse complement strand
GATCGACCCCGCCGCCCTGAAGGACATCGAAGACCGCGAGATCGCGCAGCTGATCCGCAAGCAGGAGGAGGTTGGGCTGCAGTCCATCACCGACGGCGAGTTACGCCGCTCGTGGTGGCATCTCGATTTCCTCTGGGGCCTGACCGGCATCGAGCGCTACGAGATGGCGCAGGGCATTGCGTTTGCCGGCATGCGCACGCGCGCCGAGGGGGCGCGCGCGGTCGGCAAGGTAGCGTTCAACGGCCACCCGATGATCGAGCATTTTCGCTTCGTGCAGGCGCATACGAGCCGAACCGCGAAGATCACCATTCCGGCGCCGTCGGCGCTGTACGGCCGCACCGGCCGCGAAGCCGTGAGTGAAAAAGCCTATCCGTCACTGGACGAATTTTTTGTCGACCTCGGCGCGGCCTACCGTCAGGCGGTGCGCGCCTTCGCCGACGCCGGCTGCCGCTATCTGCAGCTCGACGAAGTGTTCATTCCCATGCTGTGCGATTCGAAATACCGCCAGATCCAAAAGGACCGCGGCGACGATCCGGACCGGCTGGCGGAGCTCTATGGCGAGCTCATAAACACGGCCATGTCCGACATCCCGGACGACATGACCATCACCATGCACATGTGCCGCGGCAACTACCGTTCCACCCACATGGGGTCGGGCGGCTACGAGCCGGTGGCCGAGGTGCTGTTCGGCCGCGTCAAGGTGCACGGCTATTTCATGGAGTACGACACCGAGCGTGCCGGCGGGTTCGAGCCGCTGCGCCTTGTCCCCAAGGACCGAATGGTCGTGCTCGGCCTGGTCACCACCAAGACCGGAAAACTCGAGTCCAAGGACGCGATCAAACGGCGCATCGACGAGGCGGCGAAATTCATCGACCTCGATCAGCTGGCCTTGAGCCCGCAATGCGGCTTCGCCTCCAGCGAGGAGGGCAACGTGCTGGCCGAGGAAGAGCAGTGGGCCAAGCTGCGCATGATCGTCGAGGTGGCCCGCGAGGTCTGGGGCTGAAGGTCATTCCGGGTTGCCGCGCAGCGGCAAGCCCGGAATCCATGATCACCGGTTGCGGGATTTTTGCTAGGACAGTGGCTATGGGTTCCGGCCCGCGCGCTGCGCGCGCGACCGGAACGACGGCGTAGGGGAGAGTCGATGCCAGGCATTGTTGCCGGAAAAGTCGCGATCGTGACCGGGGCGGGACGTGGGATCGGCCGCGCCATCGCGCTCCTGATGGCGCAGGAAGGCGCCCGCGTGATGGTCAATGACGTCGGCGCGAGCCTCGAAGGGGCCGGTGCCGATGCCGGTCCGGCGCAGGCCGTGGCCGACGAGATCAGCAAGGCCGGTGGCGAGGCGGTCGCCAGCACGCTGTCCATTACCGAGCCCAAGAATACCGACGCCATCGTCACCGCGGCGCTCGATGCCTTCGGCCGCGTCGACATCCTGGTCAACAATGCCGGCATTCTGCGCGACCGCATCTTTCACAAGATGAGCTGGTCCGACTGGCACGACGTGCTCGCGGTGCATCTCGACGGCTCGTTCAACATGAGCCGCGCGGTGGCCGGCCATTTCCGCGAGCAGAACTCCGGCAGCTTCGTGCACATGACGTCGACCTCCGGCCTGATCGGCAATTTCGGCCAGGCCAATTACATGGCGGCGAAGCTCGGCATCGCCGGCCTGTCGCGCTCGATCGCGCTCGACATGGCGCGCTTCAACGTGCGCTCCAATGCGGTCGCGCCGTTCGCCTGGAGCCGCATGATCGGCTCGATTCCCGCCGACACGCCGGAGGAAAAGGCGCGGGTGGAAAAGTTCCAGCAGATGACGCCGGAAAAAATCGCGCCGCTGGTCGTCTATCTGGCCTCCGATGCTGCTGCGGGCGTGTCGGGTCAAATCTTTGGCGTCCGCCGCAATGAGGTGTTTCTATTCAACCAGCCGCGGCCGATCCGCTCGCTGCATCGCTCCGAAGGCTGGACGCCGGCAAGCCTCAACGAGCAGTTCAAGGGCGCCTTCGCGGGTTCGTTCACGCCGCTCGACCGCTCGGGCGACGTGTTCAGCTGGGATCCGGTGTGATGGGCGAGGCGCCCGACTCCGACCCGATCGCGCAGATCCGCGCCGCCGTCCGCGCGCTGTGCGCAAAATTTCCCGGCGAGTACTGGCGCGCGCTCGATCGCGAGCGCGCGTATCCGACCGGGTTCGTGCAGGCGCTGACCGAAGCCGGGTTCCTCGCCGCGCTCATCCCGGAGGAGTATGGCGGCAGCGGGCTCACCATGCGGGCAGCCGCCGCCATCATGGAGGAGATCCACGCGGCCGGCTGCAACGGCGCCGCCTGCCACGCCCAGATGTACACCATGGGCACGCTGCTGCGGCATGGCAGCGCGGAGCAGAAGCAGAAGTATCTTCCCGGGATCGCCAAGGGGACGCTGCGGCTGCAGGCCTTCGGGGTCACCGAGCCGACCTCGGGCACGGATACGCTGAGTCTGCGCACCACCGCGACGCGCGAAGGCAATGACCACTACGTCGTCGACGGGCAGAAAATCTGGACGTCGCGCGCGGAGCATTCCGACCTGATGCTGCTGCTGGCGCGCACCACGCCGCGCGAGCAGGCGAAGCGACGCACCGACGGCCTGTCGGTGTTCCTGGTGGACATGCGCGGGACACAGGGCCTCACCATCCGGCCGATCCGCACCATGATGAACCACGCCACCACGGAAGTGTTCTTCGACCACATGCGGGTGCCCGCCGAAAACCTGATCGGCGAAGAAGGGCAGGGCTTTCGCTACATCCTGTCCGGCATGAATGCCGAGCGCATCCTGATCGCCGCGGAATGCATCGGCGATGCCAAATGGTTCATCGGCAGGGCCTCGTCCTACGCCAAGGAGCGCGCCGTGTTCGGGCGCCCGATCGGGCAGAACCAGGGCGTCCAGTTCCCCATCGCCCGCGCCTATGCGCAGATGCGCGCCGCCGAGCTGATGGTGCATGAGGCGGCGGCGCTGTACGAGGCGGGCCGCGACTGCGGCGCCGAGGCCAACATGGCCAAGCTGCTGGCCGCCGACGCGTCGTGGGCCGCCGCCGACATGTGCGTGCAGACCCATGGCGGGTTCGGCTTTGCCGAGGATTTCGATATCGAGCGCAAGTTCCGTGAGACGCGGCTCTACCAGGTGGCGCCGATCTCGACCAACCTCATCCTGTCCTATCTGGCCGAGCACGTGCTCGGGCTGCCCAGGTCGTATTGAGTCGGTCGTTCCGGGGCGCGGGGCGTCAGCCCGCGAGCCCGGAACCCACAACCCCGGTGGTGCGAAATTGGCTGAAACGATGGTGGATATGGATTCCGGGCCCGCCGCTGCGCGGCGTCCCGGAATGACCGCCGGGGTGGACCTGAAGTGACTCTCCCGCTCTCCGGTCTTCTCGTCGTGTCGCTGGAACAGGCGGTGGCGGCGCCGACCTGCACCTGCCGGCTCGCCGACGCCGGCGCGCGCGTCATCAAGCTCGAACGGCCGGAAGGCGACTTCGCCCGCTATTACGACAACCTTGCCAGCGGCGAGAGCGCCTATTTCGTCTGGCTCAACCGCGGCAAGGAGTCGGTGGTCGTCGATCTGGCGCGCTCCGACGACAAGGCGCTGCTCGCCGCGCTCCTGGCCCGCGCCGACGTATTCGTGCAGAACCTGAAACCCGGCGCCATCGCCAAGCTCGGCTTCCCGCTGGACGATTTGCGCAAAAAACATCCGCGGCTGATCGTGTGCTCGATCTCTGGCTACGGCGAGACCGGGCCTTACGCGCAGCGCAAGGCCTATGACATGCTGGTCCAGGCTGAGGCTGGGCTCGCCTCGGTGACCGGCGGGCCCGAGGCGCCGGCGCGGGTCGGCGTCTCGGTGTGCGATATCGCCGCCGGCATGAACGCCTATGAGGCCATCCTCGAGGCGCTGATCGCGCGCCAGCGCAGCGGCGATGGCGCAAACCTGAGCGTCTCCATGTTCGACGCCATGGCGGACTGGATGACGGTGCCGCTGCTGCAGCACGAGGGCGGACAGCCGCCGGCACGCGTCGGCCTCGCCCACACGTCGATCGCACCCTATGGCGTGTTCCGCACCCGCGACGGTGCCGACGTGTTGATCTCGATCCAGAGCGACCGCGAATGGCGGGTGCTCGCTGAGCAGGTGCTGGGCGATGCGTCGCTGGCGGCCGATCCGGCCTTCGCCACCAATGTGGAGCGGGTCAAGCGCCGGTCCGAAACCGATGCGCGCGTCGCAAAGGTGTTCGGCGCCATGGACGTCGAGCCGCTGACGGCAAGACTCGCGGCGGCCGATATCGCGTTCGGCCGCGTCAACGACACCGGCACGCTGGCCAAACACCCGCACCTGCGGCGCATCGCGGTGCACACGCCGAGCGGGACGATCACCTATCCGGCGCCGGCCGAGCAGCGCACCTCAGGGGCCCGCCAGTACGGGCCGGTGCCGGCGCTGGGCGAGCACACGGCGCAGGTGCGTGCCGAGTTCATGCCTGAACGGTAAGGCGCGTCCATTGCGCTGAGCCCGCTGCCACCCTTCGAGACGCGCCCTGCGAGCCCTCCTCAGGATGAGGTCTGAGCAAGCTCAACCGTCCTCACCCTGAGGAGGGCAGGCAATCGCATATGGCTCGCCGCTTGGAGATGGCAACGCGCGCGCCACTTGCTCCACCTCTCCCCGCGTGCGGGGAGAGGTCGATTTGCGAGCGGAGCCCTTGCGAAGCGAAGCAAATCGGGTGAGGGGGCTTGTCCACAAGCTCAGGCTCGCGGCTACGCCCCCTCACCCGGATTCCTTCGCTGCGCTCGGAATCCGACCTCTCCCCGCACGCGGGGAGAGGTGGCGCAAGTGGCTTTGCTTCGCACCTCAAGATACCAATTCAAATGCAATTGCCCTATTGAGGAGGGCGCGCCGCGCCCGTCTCGAAGGGTTCTGATCCCGAATCGCCGATTGCGTGAATCAATCCAATGCGACATGCGCGTCGCCCGCATTGGCGCGCGCGACCTTTGACGAGCCGATCATCAGGATCAGAGGCAGCGTCGCCAGGGTCAGCCACATCAGCAGCATGTAGCTGTTGGCGTAGGCGATGATGGTGGCCTGCTGGGTGACCAGGCCGTCGAGCAGCGCGCGGCCGGTGTCGGTCGCGAGGTTGAGCACCGACGTCACGTCCGGCATCTGCAGCGCGCCGTTGAACGGATTGACGTACTCGGCAAGCCGCGCATGCATCAGGGTAGTGGTGCTGGTCAGGTTGGCGATAACGATGGAAATGCCGACCGAGCTGCCGATGTTGCGCACCAGCGTGAGGATGGCGGTACCCTCGGTGCGCAGGTGGCCGGGCAGCGTCGCGAACGCCACGGTGCTCAGCGGCACGAACACCAGCCCGAGGCCGAGGCCCTGCACCATGCTCAGGATCACGATGGTGGACGCCTGTGTCTCGTTGGTGAAGCCGACCATCTGCCACAGGGTGTAGGCGGTCAGCACAAGCCCGGTGAGGATGAGGTAGCGCGCCTCGAACAGCTTCAGCAGCCGGCCGACGGCCATCATGCCGACCAGGGTGCCGACGCCGCGCGACGCCAGCAGCATGCCGGCCGTCATGATCGGATAGCCGATCACGTTCTGCAGGAACGGCGTCACCAGCGCCATGGTGCCGAACAGCACCACGCCGATGACGCTCATGAAGATGATGCCGCCGAGGTAATTGCGGTCGCGAAAGCTCTCGAACCGCACGAACGGCGTCTTGGTCGTCAGCGAGTGGGCGAAGAAGAAATAGAATCCAACGACCGAGGCGACCGCCTCCACCACGATCTCGGAGGAGTCGAACCAGCCGAGCTGCTCGCCGCGGTCGAGCATGAGCTGCAGCGAGCCGATACCGATGGCGAGCGACGCGAAGCCGAACCAGTCGAAGCGCAGGTCGGATTTCGGCCTGGTCTCCTCCATGAAAACGGCAAGCCCGATCACGGTAAAAATGCCGACCGGCAGGTTGACCAGGAACACCCAGTGCCAGCTGTAGGTCTCGGTCAGCCAGGCGCCCAGCGTCGGGCCCATGATCGGGCCGAGCATCACGCCGATGCCCCAGATCGCCATGGCGGAGCCGCGTTCCTCGAGCGTGTAGGCGTCGAGCATGACCGACTGCGACAGCGGCACCAGCGCTGCGCCGAACATGCCCTGCAGCAGGCGGAACGCCACCATCTGCTCGATGTTGTGCGCCAGCCCGCACAACACCGAGGCGAACGTGAAGCCGGCGGCGCAGGCGATGAACAGCTTCTTGCGCCCGAAGCGGTCGGCCATCCACCCGATTGGTGCCGTCATGATGGCGGCCGCCACGATGTACGAGGTCAGCACCCAGTTGATCTGGTCGAGCGACGCCGACAGGCTGCCCTGCATGTAGGGCAGCGCCACGTTGGCGATGGTGGTGTCGAGCGCCTGCATGATCGTCGCCGTCATGGCGCAGATCGTCACCAGCATTCGGCGCGGCTTTGAATAGGTGGCTTCCATGGCGCCTGACGCGCGGCGTTTACCGCGTCTCCTGGGCGACGCTGGAGAGCCCGAACAGCTTGGCCAGCGAGCGGCTGCGGCCGGTGTCGACGGAGACGGTGGCGCTCATGCCGGCGCGCAGGCGGCTGACGTCCTCGCTCGCGTCGATGGCGATGCGCACCGGCACACGCTGCACGACCTTGACCCAGTTCCCGCTGGCGTTCTGCGGCGGCAGGATGGCGAACTGGGCGCCGGTCCCGGGACTGATGGCCGCGACGGTGCCGCGGAACGTGTGGTTGGGGAAGGTGTCGACGTCGATCGTCACCTTCTGGCCCGGCTGCAGGTAGGTGATGTCGGTCTCCTTGGGATTGGCGTCGACCCAGGGATGCGCGTCATCGATCACGCTCAGCACCGGCGTGCCGGCGGCGACGAAGCGGCCGAGCTGGATATTGTCCACCTGCGTGGCGGTGCCGGCGATGGGCGCGCGCAGCGTGGTATGGGCGAGATCGCGTTCGGCCTGGTCGAGCGCGGCCTGCGCCTGCGCATGCGCCGGGAATTTTTCCAGCGGCAGGTCGGGATCGTCGAGCAGCTGGTTGCGGATGCCGGCCTGCTGCTGCTTGAGCTGCTCGAGCTGATTCTGCGCGGCAACGAGCGCCGTCATGCTGATGTCGACGTCGGCAAGCGACACCGAGCGGTTGGCGACGAGCGCATTCTTGCGGTCGAGGTCGCGCTGCTTGAGCTCGACGGTCTTCTGCGCCAGATCGATGAGGCGACCGAGCGCAGCATGGTTCGTCTTCAGATTGGCAAAGTCGGTGCGGGCGCTCGCGACCTTCGCCTGCGCCTGGTTGAGCGCCAGCCGGAACGGCTCGGGATCGATCTCGAACAGGGCGTCGCCGGCCGCCACGTGCTGGCCTTCCTGCACCAGAACACGGCTGACCTTGCCGGAGATGTCGGGGGTGATGAGCACTTTCTGCGCGCCGACATAGGCGTTGTCGGTGGTGATGTAGCGCCCGCCCGCCAGATAGAGCGCAAGCCCGGCCACCGCCGCGATCAGCGGCACGACGACCAGGAGCACGAAGCGGAGACGCTTTGGCCGCTTCGTCGACGGCGGTGCCGGCACTTCGGTGCGCGGCACGTTGACGTCAGGTGCGAGTTTCAGGGCCGGGTTAGCCATGGGCTTCACTCA
>DATFWC010000154.1:0-2150 GCA_035259885.1 Xanthobacteraceae bacterium | reverse complement strand
CTGCGGCCCTTCGATTTTCACGACCTGGACCGGCTGGTATGGGTCTACGAGACGGCGCCGCAACAGGGCAATTTTCTCTCCGGGATGGCCCCAGCCGATTTTGCCGACCTGCGCCGGCAACAGACGGTCTTTGCCGGCCTGGCCGCTTTCCGAATGTCGAATTCGAACTTGACCGGCGGTGGCGAGCCGGAGCGCTTGTGGAATTTCGAAGTCACGGCGGGTTTCTTCCGGCTGCTCGGCTTCGAGGCCGCGTTGGGGCGCGCGTTTTTACCCGAAGAAGAGCAGGCCGGGCGCGGTCAGGTGGCGGTGCTGGGGTACGGTCTATGGCAGCGGCGCTTCGGCGCTGATCCCAAGATCGTCGGCGCGACAATCTCGCTCGATGAAAAAGCCTACACGGTAATCGGCGTGATGCCGGAAGGATTCGACTTCCCGAAGCCGGGCGAGCTGTGGACGCCGCTGGCGCTCGGCAATGAAGCCTGGAATGAGCGCCGGGAGCAGAGTCTTCAGGTGGTGGCGCGCCTCAAAGCGGGCGTCGAGTTGGGGCAGGTCAACGCGGAGGTCGAGACGCTCGCCGCGCGTCTCGCCGAGCAATACCCGCAGACCAATGCGAGGCGGGGCGCGACGGTCAGGCTGCTGCGCCGCGGCAACGAGTATAGCGAGGTATTCTTGAGCCTGCTCATGGCCGCGGCCGGATTCGTGCTGCTGATCGCCTGCGTCAACATCGCCAACATGCAACTGGCCCGCGCCAGCTCGCGCTCGCGCGAGATGGCTGTCCGCACGGCTTTAGGAGCAAGTCGCCTGGCGCTCGTGCGGCAGCTACTGACCGAGAGCATCCTGCTCAGCCTGCTCGGCGGCGTCTGCGGCTTGCTGGTCTCCTTCGGGTTGCTCGACTTCATCCGCGGCAGCCTCCCGCTCGACCAGGTCCAATACATTCCAGGATGGGAAAGCATCCGCGTCAATGAGCGCGTGATGATCTTCACCCTAGTGGTCTCGCTGGCGAGCAGCGTCGTTTTCGGCCTCGTTCCGGCGCTGCAATCCTCCAACCCCAACCTCAACGAAGCGCTCAAAGAGGGCGGCCGGAGCGACGGCGGGGGCGCCGGGGGACAGCGCCTGCGCAAGGCGTTGATCGTTGCCGAAGTCGCGCTGGCGCTCGTGCTGCTGGTCGGGGCAGGGCTGATGGTCAAAGGTTTCGCGCGGATGACAGAGAAGCAACAGCAGGGTTTCGACCCGCGCCACGCGCTGACGCTGCGCGCGACGCTGCCGCCGTCGCGCTACGCCGATGGGCGCCAAATCGCGGCTTTTCACCGTCAGGCGCAGGAGCGACTCTCGGCGCTGCCGGGCGTCGAGTCAGCCACCTCGACCAGCTTTCTCCCAGGGAGAGACGTCCGGAATTCGACTGAGTTTCAAATTGAAGGGCGACCCGCGCCGCCGCCGGGGCAGGAGAGTGTCAGCTCCTACCAGCAAGTCGGCGCGGATTACTTCCGAACCGTGCGCATCCCGGTCATCAATGGTCGCGAGTTCTCGGCGGACGACGTGGAGGGAGCGCCTCTCGTGGCGGTGATCAGCGAGACGCTGGCGCGGCTGTATTTCCCGAACGAAGATCCGCTTGGCCGGCGCGTCAAGGTCGGCGCGTCGGAGTCGGTGGCGCCGTGGTATACCATCGTCGGCGTGACGGGGGACGTTCCGCGGTTCATGCTCGATCGTGAGATGCCGCCGTTGCTCTACCTGCCGAACCAGCAACTCCCTGGTCGCGACGCATACCTCGTCGTGCGCGCCTCCGGCGCCCCAATGGCCGCTGTGCAGGCCGTCCGCGCGCAGATCGCCGCCCTGGACGACAAGCTGCCTCTTTACGAAATCAAGAGCCACGAACAAGCGATCGCCGACCAGATGGCCGGATTGCGACTGGTAGCGGCGTTGATGGTGATGTTCGGCGCGTTGGCGCTCGCGCTCGCGGCGGTCGGCATATACGGCGTCATGGCCTACGCCGTCTCGCAGCGGACGCGTGAGATTGGTGTGCGAGTGGCGCTGGGCGCGCGCCCGCAGGATGTGCTCCGATTGGTCGTCGGGCAGTCGCTCAAACTCGCGGCGCTCGGTCTGGCAATCGGGCTGCCGGTGGCGTTGGCCCTCGGTAGGGTGATGGCCGGCGCGCT
>DATFWC010000153.1:0-4322 GCA_035259885.1 Xanthobacteraceae bacterium | reverse complement strand
CCTGCGGCGCCCTCTGCACAATGCCGACAGACGAAGCCGTCGGTCCTACGCACTCCCTCTCAGCCGCGCGATATCGCGCCGCCACGCGGCAACGAGAGCGTCCTGCTCGGGGTCGGCGCCCAGGTCCCTGACGCGGCGCTTGCGAAACGCAAGCTCATGCTGCGCGTTCACGAGGGCCGCCGACCGCTGGGGATTCAGCGCGTCGATGCGACGCGTGCGCAGCAAGCCGTCGTTGAGGATGGTGCGATACTCGTCCGGGCTGACCGGGCCTCCGACCTCCGACGCCAGCTCCTCCCGGATCACGCGACGCTCCCATGCGCCGCTGAACCACAGCGCGATGACGACGATCAGCGTGAAGGGGAGGAAAATGGTTAGCTGCAGCGCGGCACCGCCCACCATCGCCTCCAGGAACCCGGTGTGATGCATCGCCTCGCGTTCGATCTCGATGGCAGGGGGCTGATCCTCGGCCGCCGCCGCCAGCGCGCTCAGCAAGGGCAGCGTGTTGTTCAACAGGTGCGCCGCAATGGCGAGCGACAATCCGAGAATCGGCGCCAGCACCCGCAGCCAGGTGCGTGAGGTCTGCGCCGCGAGTCCGAGAAACAAGCCGAACATACCGGTGAACATGGCATGGCCGCCGAGGCCGAGCAGGCCGTAGCGTACCCCGAGCTGCAGGCTGTAGGGCGCAACGCCGTCCCGCACGTAGCCCTGCATGACGTATAGAGGCCCCTCGAACCAGTTGAACCCGACACCGACCAGCGCGCCATAGACGAAACCGTCGCGCATGCCGTCGAACTCGTCGCGCAGCAGCCAGAAGATCAAGGCGACGCCCAGGGCCTTGGTCAACTCCTCGATGATCGGAGCCGACAGCGGCGCCGCGATCAGCAGCGCGGCATCAGGACCGAGCACCTCGGTGACGACCGGGTTGGCCGCGATCCAGCGGTCGACCACGAGATAGAAGGCTGTATTGAACGGGACGGACAGACCCGTCGCGATGCATCCGCCCCAAAGAAAAGCCGCGGCGAGCAGCCACGGGCTCTCGCGCTCGCGCCGGTCGAGGAACCGGAGGATGGCGACCGGCACCACCGAAAGCAGCGTCGACAGCGCCAGCGCGCGAAAAAACACCGCGGCCGCATCGGGGCTCATTCCGGCGAACAAGACCAGATGTACCAGCGCGGCAATGACGAGGATTAACACCAGAATGGCGTTGATTACGCCGCACACCCACGTCTTGCGCAATGGGGGCGCGGTGTGCAGACGATCGCTCGATGTGGCCGAGATCACGATTTCACCTGCGCAAGCCGGCAGTCTATGCCAAGCCCATTGCATGAGTCACGAGACGATGCGTTTCGCTGCGCTCGACGGTATTGAGCTGCGGTTTTTGTAGGGTGGGCTGGGCGAAGCGAAGCCCACGCGGTCTTGTCGCCAACGCACACCGTGGGCTTCGCGCGCCACGCCGCACAAACATTGGCACGCTACGCAGGCGCTCAGCCCACCTACGGCACCCTCTGCAGAATGCTGACGAAGAATCCGTCGGTATCAGTGCGGCGCGGCGTCATCAGGAGGCCCTCGTCCGACATAAGCACGGCACGGCGGAACAACAACGCGCGCTCGCCCAGCGCCTCCGTAACCCGCGCCAGCGGCATGACGGTAAAATCCGGATGGCGCCCGAGGAAGGCGCGCACCTGCACGCCGTTCTCATCCGCCAGCACCGAGCAGGTCACGTAGGCAATGCGGCCGTTCGGCTTGACCAGGGTCGCGGCGCGATCGAGCGCCGAAGCCTGCTCCGCGATGCGCTGCGCGAGCGCGCCCGGCCGTACCCGCCATTTGGCATCGGGACTGCGCCGCCACGATCCCGTGCCGGTGCACGGCGCATCGATCAGCACCAGGTCGGCGCGGTGCTCGAGAGCCGCCAGCACGTCGGCCCTGGCCTTGGGCGTGCGCACCTGGACGTTGCGCGCGCCGGCGCGCTCGAGGCGGTCGTGGATCGGCACCAGCCGGCGCTTGTCGCTGTCGGTGGCATAGATCTGGCCGTGGTTCTCCATCACGGCGGCGAGCGCAAGCGTCTTGCCGCCGGCGCCGGCACAGAGGTCGATCACCTGCTCGCCCGGGCGGGCGCCGGCCAGCAGCGCAGCAAGCTGCGAGCCTTCGTCCTGCACCTCAACGAAGCCTTTGAGGAACGCCGGCTCGGCATGCAGCGCCGGGCTCTTGGCATCGGCCGGCAGCGCCACGCGCAGGCCCCAGGGCGACCAGCGGGTTGCTTCAGGAGACAGGTCGGCCAGCGCTTGTGCCGCCTTGTCGCGGTCGGCCTTGAGCAGGTTGACGCGCAGGTCGAGCGGCGCGCGCGCCGCAAGCGCCGCGCCTTCCTCGGCGCGCTCATCGCCGAAGGTGGCCGAAAAATGCGGATCGAGCCATTCGGGATAGTCGCCGCGCACGGGCGGCGGCGCGCCGTCGAGCGTGCCGCGGGCGAGGCGATCGCGCTCCTGGTCCGACAGTTTTTCCGGCGCAAAGCGCGAGCCGTCGGCCAGCGCCGCGATCGCGTCGAGGTCGAGGCCGCGCTCGCGTTTGAGCATGCCGAGCGCCACCGCGCGGGGCCTGGCGTCGTCCATGATCCAGGCGGCGGAGGCACGCCGGCGCAGCGCGTCATAGACGAGGCCGGCGATCGCGGCACGATCGCCCGAGCCGGCAAAGCGATGGGCCAGGCCCCAGTCCTTGAGCACGTCGGCGGCTGGGCGCCGCCTTGCCTCGATGTCGGCCAGCACCTCGATGGCGGCGGCCAGGCGCGCGGCGGGCGTCATCCCAGGCCAAGCATGACGCGCACGGCGAAGATGATCCACATGATCATAAGCACGATGGCCCCGAGCGCGTAGGCATAGAAGCGGTGCGGCACGTAGTTGGAACCGGTGTGGATGACGACGTGCACCATGCGCGACACCACGAAAATCCACGACATGATCACGAACAGGAGATCGGCCTTGCGCGCGATGATCGCCAGCACGACCAGCGCGTAGAACAGCACCGGCAGCTCGAGCTGGCTGTGAAACGAATTGCCGACCTTGGTCGTGTGCTCGTTCCACGCCGGCTGGCCGAGCGCGATGTTGCGCATCTTGACCTCGCCGCGCCGGATCGAGGTCGTGCGCAGGCTCGCCATCCAGAACAGCAGGACGAATGTCAGCCCGACCTGGACGAACAGCGGCAGCAGGATGGCTTGCAGAGACATGGCCGGACCCGCGTTGGCTCGGCGGAATGATACCCGCGCGCCAAGGCGGCGTCATGCTCCCATGCAGATGCCTGGAAAAACCGCCGATGAAGCCATGTTGCGGCCTGGGGCGCGCCGGCGCGGAGCTCGTGCGAACTCCCGGACCTCACCGGCCGGACGGCTGGGTCTTGCGCCACTCCTGGAACTGGCGAAACAGCGCTTCCTTGTCCTGAGCGCTGATGTTGGTGATGTTCTTCTGGCTCAGGAACCGCTCGAACGCGTCCGCCGTGACCCTGTCCCGGTCCAGGTGCTCGCCCACCCAGTCACTGGCGGCCTTGAACTGCTGCCATCCGGGAACCTTGATGTTGATGCTCGATTCCACCCACTTGGGATGGCGCGGCGGCTTGTGGAATTCGTTGATCTTCGAGAAGAAGGCGTCGATGAACTTGGCGGTCCGGCGATAGCGTTCGCTGTTCTCCGGCCAGTTGAAGCTCACCAGCAGGACGCTGGTGGCAACCGTCTCGATGACCTGGCCCGGCGCCAGCAGGTTCGGATATTCCTCGCCCGACAAGGTCGTGGGCAGATACATGTCCTGCAGCCGCTTGTCATACGGGATCGGTACCAGGTGGAGCTTGCGATCCTCGTTCTTGATGGCGCGCCCGAGCCCGAAGACTTTGCCGGTGCTGGTGATGTAGGCGTCCGCTTCGCCATCGATGATCTTCTGAATCGAACGCGCGTCGTCGGTCCAGTAGTCATACGTGACGTGCATGTTCAGGCGCGAGAAGATCACCTTGGCCGAATAGTAGCCGACGTCCGTCTGCGCCACGATGCGCTTCCCCTCGAGGTCGAAGATCGACTTGATCGAGGTCGGCGCAATGACGTGGAGCTCGTTGTTGTACAGTTTCGCGATGTAGCGAAGCTGCGAGGCGACGTCGGGGATCTTGTACTGCAGCCGGTAGAATTCCGGCACGTCGGCCGCGACCATGCCCATGTCGATGGCCTTGAGATAGAGGATGTCGACGACGTTGCGCACCGGCCCCTTGCCAAGGACCGGAAGCACGCGAAGCTCGCCGTCGTCGAGAACCCGCGCCATGTCGGAGCCGAAGATGGCCGTGGCACCGCCGGC
>DATFWC010000152.1:0-2053 GCA_035259885.1 Xanthobacteraceae bacterium | reverse complement strand
GCCCGGTGGCATCGTCGACGCCGATGCTGATGCTCGCCTTCGCCATCACGCTCACCTGTTCCGATCGCATCCCGACCCGCGCCGATCGTCAACAGAACGCCGGCGGCGGCCGATGGTTGCGCGATCGGCGCGCGATGGACGTCCGCGTCACAACAACTTGTGAATGCAAGGTAATCGCCGGACCACGTGGTCCGGCGCGGAACCGGACTCCGCGCTGCCGCGTTTCCCGCGTGGCCCCGGGCCCGAACGCGGGCCCAAGCGAGAGACGTCATGAAATCCCTGGTGCTGCGCAAGCGCCGGCGGCGGCAAAGGCTGCGCCGGCCGAGCAAGCTGGTGCGCTCATACCGTCCGTTCCTGGAGCGGTCCGACGCGGGCGACGACGACGCGTGCGAACTGATCGGTCCGGGCAACGACCACGGCGACTCGCCGTGAGGGCGTGCCGCGCCATGGCGCAGCGCAAACCGTGCCCTGCGACCATATGCTCACCGCCGCTTGGCCTTGCGCCGTGCCGTCGTCTTGGCGCGGCGGTTGTAGGGCGACCGATTGGCGGGTGCGAGTGAAATTCCTTCGCGCTGCGCCTTGCCGCGGATCGCGGTTTCGGTGCGACCGATCTTCAGGCTGATCACGCCGGTCGGCGTGTTGCCCTTGGCAAGCTGCCTGAGCTGCCGCACGTCGTCGCGTGACCACGGCTCGCGCATGTTGCGCTTGTATTTCGCATTGGCCTTGCGCGGTCCCTTCTTGCCGATCGGTGAACCCGGCCGCTGCCATGCAGCCTTGCGCGCGGTCTTCGCCATGGCGATCTCCTGCCGTTGCGCGTGAACAAGTGGAAGTCAAACGCCCGGCCGCGCGATCGGGTTCCGTTCTTCCGTTGCCGCGCGCAGCCATGAAAAATTCCGCTGAACCTCGGCCGCCGCCCTGGCGACAAACGGCGTCCGTTCGTGCAGGAAAAGGATCATCAGCCATGACGGCAATGGTGCGAATCGCTTGTGTGAGCGCCGTCGTTCTCGGCGGATCGTTTTCGCCGCTGACTTCGGCTTTCGCCGAGGAGCCGGGCACGCCGGCACAGAAGCGCGCGTGCCGGCCCGACGTCTATCGGCTGTGCGCCGGTGAAATTCCCAATGTCAGCGCCATCGTCCGCTGCCTGAAGGTCAACGCGAGCCGCCTCAGCCCCGATTGCCGCGCCGTGTTCACCAGCGGCTAGGGCTAGACCGCTTTCCGCTTTGACGAAGCGGAAAGCAGTCTCAGAAGTTTATGATTGGTCGCATTTTCTACGGAAAACAGGTTCCCACTTTTCCAGAAAATGCTCTCTAGCGATCCTGGAACTCGATGCGCCGCTCGGGATGCTCGAGATCGATGTGCAGCGCCTCGCACAGGCGATTCGAATAGTTCCACATGCCGCAGAACACCGTGAGCTCGACGATCTGCTGCTCGGAGAAGTGCTGCTGCATCGCCTGGAACGCCGCGTCGTCGTCGCGCGCCGTCATGTTGGTCACGGCCTCGGCCCAGCGGATCGCCGCCTTCTGCCGGGCGTCGAGCGCGGCGCTCGCCATATAATCGCTGCCTTGCGCCGCCGCGATCTGCTCCTCGGTCAGCCCGACCTTTTTGCCCAGCGGAACGTTGTGCGACATGCAGTAGGCGCTGCCATTGAGCGCCGAGGTCTTGATGATGACGAGTTGCTGGATCTTCACGTAGTCCGGATCGGCTTTCACGTTCTTCAGCCGGATCGCGTCATTCGGCAGCATCCAGCCCTGCAGCGCCGCCGGCTGGTGCGCCAGCACCTGGGAAAAGTTGCTGATGCGTCCCCACTGGGCGCGCACCGCATCGTAGACTTCAGCCAGCTCCGCACCCGCCGTTTCCGGCGCAATCATTCGAACGCGCGCCACGTTTTTCTCCCGAGCGTGATCTGCCATCGGCAAGCCGAGTTGTTGGATCCAATCAAAAGGAAGGGCCCGGCGCAATGCGGCGCCAGGCCGTCGGCATTTCGCTACGCCTTTCGCAGCAAGCCCGCTTTACCCCAACACTCTACGTCGGCAGAGCGATGGTCGAGCCGACG
>DATFWC010000151.1:0-6666 GCA_035259885.1 Xanthobacteraceae bacterium | reverse complement strand
GGTCGAAAAGGGCGAGACGCAGGGCTTCATGAAGATCCTGGTCGATGCCGGCGACAAGCGAATTCTCGGAGCTTCCATCCTCGGGGTCGGCGGCGACGAGGTGATCCACGCGCTGCTCGACTTGATGTACGCGAACGCGCCATACACCGTGATGCAGCAGGCGATGCACATCCACCCGACGGTCTCGGAGCTGCTGCCCACAATGCTGGGCGAGCTCGAGCCGCTCACGATGGGCTAAGCTGAAGGTCGGAGGTTCGAATCCTCCCGGGTCACCATGGGCCGCCGTCGCTGATCGCATGCCTCGCCGCACCGCGGCGATGGCGCAGAGCACGGGCGCGTGCCAACTGCGCTCATCGCACGCATGAGCAGCAATCTAGACAGCCGTGAGAAGATCGGCGCTACATGAGACCGGCCGGGCCGGTCGCTGCCCCGTTGCTCGTGTTGTTGTCGACGGCGTTGTTGCCAAACGAAAAGATGGCGCCGCCGTTGACCGCGCTGAATCCGATGTCGTTCGCCGTCACCATCGAGGAGCCGATGAAGATCTGCGCGCCGGCTCCGCTGGCGCGGATGCCCGCACCACCGTTGAGATTGGACGACGAGCGCTGGATATCCAGATTGACCGCCGCACCGCCGACGGCGATGATACCGAAGCTGCCGTTGGCGCTCACCAGGGTGTCCTGGATGTTGGCGAAGACGACGCCGGCACCCGCTCCCGACGCGCGAAAGCCTTCGAGATTCTTGTTCAGCTGCACGCGCTGCAACGTGACCAGGGCACTGGCCGCACCCGGATCGACGAAGATGCCGGCATTGCCGTTGTAGGAGATCTCGCTGTCGAACACGGCGGTTTGCGACGGGCCGGCGGTGACCCGCAGTCCCTGTGCAGGGTTCGCGGCGAAACCGAAGATTTTCACATTCCTGAGCTCCAGCGAATTGCCGCTGGTGAAGTTGACGCCCGTCGTGCCGGTTCCGGCGCCGTTGATCGAAAGATTGCGCAGGATCACCTTGATGGTCCCGGGCGTGCCGGTCGCCGAGTCGTTGACGTTCACGCCAAAGAAACCGGCGGCGAGGATCGAGCCCAATGTGCCCTCGCAGTCGATGGTCATCGACTTGGTGATCGTCACCGAGCCGAACCCGGCCGAATCCAGGCAGTTGATTTCGCCGCCGGCGGCCGTCTTCGAGATCGCACCGGCAAAGGTCTTGCACGGCGCCGTGCGGCTGCACGGATTGACGTCATCCCCGACCCCCGACACCCATGTGCGCGTCGCCTGGGCGTTGGCCGGCGCGACGTACATGCTGAAGGCGAGAGCCACGGCAAAAAGAGTTGGCGAGGTGATTTTTGACATTAACAACCCCCAGTTGAGTTACAGCCCAAGTGCGACATGACCTTATCGCAAGGCGTGCAAATGGCCAATCTGTCATAGCCAGGGTCACCCTACGGAAAGTTGCAAGGTGCAGGGCAGCCCGTATTGAGAGAGTTAAACTGGCGCGCTATCGTCAGGGCAGGAGCCGGCCTCCCGCTTCCGGAGAAGCTGACGGTGTGTCACGTTGTCTCGGCCACTCGCAAAGCCTGTGGACACCCTGCCACACCGGCAAAGAAACGGCATCGGTCCCACAGGTCATAGCGGTATCATTACACCTACGCGATGACCAGTTGGCGCGTCCATTCATCTGGGGCCGAGCGGCGCCGACGCGCCCTTGGCGGCGCCGACGTCGCCCAACCGGCCGCGACGAGAACGAGTGCTAATCGCAACGGCCGCAAAGCGAATTGCACCAGGCCGTCGCGGATCGCATACCTCGCTGCACAGCGGCGATGGCGCAGAGCACGGGCACGTGCATAGGCTTGCGGCCTTCGCTCAAACGGGTGCTGTCAAATGATACGCGCCCGAATCACCCAATGAGCTTCCAAAGCCGGGCGAAGGGCCGGCCGACGCGCCTCCGGGGAACTCCGCATTTGCGAAATCATGCAAAAGTGCGAAAATCCAGCTTGCTAAGGCCCTTACAGGTTCGGAAAACTGACCTTTAGGCCGGACCTAGATAGCCGGATAAAACGCCGCTCGGAAGGTGGTTGAGTAAATCGGAGGTTTGTAATGGTTCGGGTTGATCGAGAGTCCCGATTTGCGCAAGCACAGACAACGCGGCGCAACATCATGGCGATTGGAGTGATCGCAGGGGCGGCGATCGTTGCGAGGGCGAGGTCGGCCAACGCCAAGGATAAAGACGAGAAAGAAAAGCACCACGGCCGCAACAGTGCATGTTTCCTGAAGGGCACGAAAATTCAAACAGCCCTCGGCGAGCGTAACATCGAAGATTTGGCGATCGGCGATCTACTGCCGACGGCTTTCGGAGGGATGCGCCCCATCCAGTGGATCGGGCGCTATCGCTACCAGAAGAGCGATCCTAGCAAGCCCTGGGGCAAGCACGCGTTGCCGGTTCGCGTTGCCCGTTCGGCGCTTGCTCCCGACGTGCCCCACTCCGATCTGGTCTTGAGCCAGGGACATGCTCTCTACATCGACGGCGCGCTCGTGCAGGTCGGTGGCCTGATCAATGGCACCACAATCGCGCTCCACGCCGCAGAGGAATTCGACGAACTCGAATTCTTCCACATCAAGATCGAGACCCATGACTTGATCTTTGCCGAAGGGGCGCTGTGCGAGACGCTGCTGAGCGTCGACGAGAACGCGAACAATTTCGCCGACTATTATCGCAGATACGGAACGCCACAAACCGAAGAACAACCTTGCTTGCCGATCCTCTCGTATAACAGCGGGCGCAGCCAAATAAGGTCGAGGCTCCGCAGCGCGATATCGCCTTGGTACGATCGCCGCCACCAGTTCGACATTATTCGCGACCGTCTGGAGGAACGCGCCCTTGCGCTCGCCCCGGCGGGCTGAAGCCGGCGATCGGCAGCGCATCGCGTAACGGGGCGCGTGACTGCAGGACACCAGCGATCCCGCTGATGCTTCTCACGCTTACCCATTCAATTGGCGTGCCCACGGGTGCCTGTGGCACGAGGCAGCCCAAGCCGATGTGTCAAGCGCCGACGGTTGCTTTGGTCGCCATGCCAAGTAGCCGCCACCCGAAGGATGTCCGCGTGCGGGCTGTCGGCAGCTATTTCACGCCGCGCCTGCTGACTTGCTGCGCTTCGCAGTAGGCGCGGCACTCCGGCAGTGTTGCCGCGAGCCTGTTCATTGCCCCGTGGCCCCTGAAGCAACTCCAGGACGTGATGCGTCATGCTTCGATCATGCGTGACGTTTGATCTCTCCAGCCATCTGTTCGAGGACCGCCACAGCGACCGCGAGATCGTGAAGAAGCTCGAGGCGGCCGTCGTCGCGTCGTGATTAGTAGAGCAACGGCTCAAAACCGTGCGATATCAATCACTGGCAACGAGACATCGGCTGCATCGCGCTCGAACAGCCCGCCGATCATCTGGTGCTGCAGAAGCTGTCCATTCTACGGGACTGGCAAAACCGCGGCATCGGCGTCAGAATCATGCGCGACATCATGGCGACGCCGGTGCCAGGCTGCACCGGCTCAGCGACGGCTGGGCTTCGTGCTGACGCGATCCACGCTGGAACGGCGCTATATGCAACGGCGCCACGCCCGGTGAAATTCGGCCATGATTGTTCGGGAAGACGCAACCATGGGACGCGAAACAGTTTTTCGCCGCAGCCGTGCGTGGTATGGCTGGCTGGCGGCGTGGGGCGCGGCCGCCGTCCTGTGGGGGCTGGCATCATGCGCCATGGCCGAAACGTCCCAACTGGCCCAGAAGGCACCCGACGCGGCCGAAATCCTGGCCATGGCGCAGCGGCAAGGCTACGTGCGCGTGATCATGCAATTCCAGCTGCCGTCCCCGCCCAATCCGGGAAACATCGACGCCGTCAAGGCGCAGGTGGCCGCCCTGCAGGATGCGATCATCGCGACTCACCTCGGCGCCAGCCCGGGCTTCGAGCGCGGCCTGACGAAATTCGAGATCACGCCGGCCTTCGCCGCCAATGTCACGGTGGCCGAGCTGGCGGCGTTGGCGGCCGATCCGCGCGTGCAGACGATCAACCTCGACCGCGCGGTGCCGCCGGCGGCGCCGCGTCCAGGCGGGCGCTGACATGATGGCGGACCTCAGCGAGCGCCGACCGACCGCAGCGCTGTGGCTCGCGCTCGCGGCCTCGGCGCTCGTGCATGTCACGCTGATCGCCGCCGCCTTCCTGGTGCTCGCCAGCCCGCGGCTGTTCGACTCCGTGACCCAGCCGGTGGAGGTCGACATCGTGCCTGAGCGCGAGATCGCGGCCGTCAAGGAGGCGCCGAAGCTCGACCTGCCCCAGGACAAGATTGTCGAGGACAAGACCGCCGAGACCACCCAGGCACGCGATGCGGGCGCAAAGGCCGATCCGCCGCCCCAGGCCGCCGCCGCGCCGCAAGCTCCGCCCCAGCCCGCTGCGGCGCCCACTCCGTTCGCCGGGTCGCCGTTCGACTTCCCGACACTGATGCCAAGCCTCGACGGATTCGGTTTCGACACCGCCGCCGAGACCAAGGCCAGGCTCACGTCCGAGGAGATCGCGGCGTTCCAGACGCATTTGCAGAAGTGCTGGCACCCGCCGGCGAGCATGGCCGGGGCGCAGAAACTGCGCGCGAGCCTGCGCATCGCGCTCACGCCGGAGGGCACGCTGGCGCGCGAGCCGCTGCTCATCCAGGCGAGCGCCTCGGCGCAGGGGCCGCGCCTGGTCGAGACCGCGGCGCGGGCTCTGCGGGAATGCCAGCCCTTTTCGTTCCTGCCGGCGGACAAGTATCAGGAATGGAAGCTGCTCGACCTGAGCTTCTCGCCGCGCGGGCTGGCGGGAGGGTAACGCGCCACGAACGCCGCAGCCCGGATGAGCGCAGCGATATCCGGGGCGGATCCCGCATGTCGCTCCGCTTATGCGGGCTACGAAGGTCGAGAGCGGTCGCTTACTGGAACTCAGCCGGCGCGGGTAAATCCAGAATCATCGCGCGCCCCCCACCTTCGCGGGGGCCTGCTTTGCCCAGCCTACGGAGCAAGACCGAAAAGCCCTACTCCACCTTGATGCCGATCTCGCGCGCGAGTTTTCCGTACTTCTCGTAGTCGTGCCGGATCAGGGCGGCAAAATCCTCGGGCGATTCCATCAACGGCTGCAGCGCCCCGGTCACGTTGAGCCTGTCGGCGAGCTCGGGCTGGCCGAGCGCCTTCTGCACTTCGGTGCGCAGCGTAGTCACGATCGGCTCGGGCGTGCCGGCCGGCGCGAACAGGCCGAGCCAGATCGTTACCTCGTAGCCCGGATAGAATTCGCCGATGGTCGGCATGTCGGGGAACAGCGGCGAGCGCTTCTTGCCGGTGGTGGCGAGGCCGCGCAGCTGACCCGATTTCAGCAGCGGCGCGTTGGAGGCGCCGGCCAGCACCACGCTGGTCTCGCCGGCGACGGTGGCCATGCCCGCTGGCGCGCCGCCGCGATACGGCACATGCATGAGATCGATGCCGGCGCGCTGCTTGAGCATCTCGATGCCAAACTGGTGCTGGCTGCCGTTTCCGCCCGACGCATAGGCGAGCGGCGGTTTGGCCTTGCGCGCGTAATCGATGAACTCCTGAAACGTATTCACCGGCAGCGCCGGGTTCACCGACAGGAAGAACTGGTTGCTGGCGATGCTCGTCACCGGCATCAGATCCTTCAGCGAGTCGAACGGCATCTTTGGATAGATATGCGGATTGATGGCGATCAGGCTGTCGGCGCCGAGCAGCAGCGTGTAGCCGTCGGGCGGCGCCTTGGCGACCGCGTCGGCGGCGACATTGCCGTTGGCGCCGGTGCGGTTCTCAATCACCACCGTCCAGCCCTGCGTCTCCTGCAGCCGCTGCGCCACCAGCCGCGCCGCGATGTCGGGCGCGCCGCCCGGCGGAATGGTGACCAGGATGCGGATCGGGTACTCGGGATACTTGGCCGCGGCCGGTGCGGCGAGCGCGGCCAGCGCCAGCGCCGCCGGCGCCGCGATGACGAGCCGATGCAGATTCATGCGTTTCCCTCGGATTTTGCGCCGCCCGCCAACCCGAATAGGCGTTCCGCATTGCCGTGGCAAATCTTGGCCTTGGCGGCGGCAGGAAGGTCGAGCGACTCCATGACGGCGATGGTCGCCCGGATGTAGCCACGGCCCTTTTCCGGATCGAACGGGCAATCCGACGCGAACACCACATGGTCGACGCCGAAAAACTCGATGCCGCACACGGTCGCGGCGCGGCTGCCGGCGAGCGCCGTGTCGCCGTAAAAATCCTTGAAATAGTCGTATGGTCGCTTCTTCAACCGTTTGAGCAATGCCGCGTAGTCCTCGTCGGAGGTGCGCGCGCCGAGCTGGTCCCAGGAATGGCCGACGCGGCCCTCGAAATACGGGATGATGCCGCCGAGGTGGTGGGTGATCACCTTGAGGCCGGGAAAGCGGTCCATGATGCCGGAGAACACGAGGCGAGCCAGCGCCACACCGGTCTCGTAGGGCCAGCCGATGACGCTGCATATCTCGTATTTCGACTTCGTTTCGGTGCGGTAGTCGGCCATCTCGCGGGTGCGGATCGGGTGCAGCAGGATCGGCTTGCCGGATTTTTCGATGATCTCGTAGATCGGCCAGAAGTGCGGCTCGTCGAGCGGCGCGCCGTCCACGTTGGTGTGGAGCTGGATG
>DATFWC010000150.1:0-8016 GCA_035259885.1 Xanthobacteraceae bacterium | reverse complement strand
GGTCATCAGCTCGGAGACCTTCTGGTTGGGATCGGTGGCAAAGCGGACATCGCGGTTGGTCAGGATGCCGACCAGCTTGCCGTTGCGCCCCTTGCCGGCGCGCTCCACCACCGGGATTCCCGAAATGTTGTGGGTTCGCATGAGCGCCCAGGCCTCGGCCAGGGTGGCATCCGGGTGGATGGTGACCGGATTGACCACCATGCCGGATTCGAATCGCTTCACCCGCCTTACCTGCTCGGCCTGCTCCTCCGGCTCGAGGTTGCGGTGGATGACGCCCAGGCCCCCGGCCTGGGCCATGGCGATTGCCATATTTGCCTCGGTCACGGTGTCCATGGCCGAGGCGACGATCGGGATGTTGAGCGGGATGGCACGGGTGATGCGCGAGCGGACGTCGACCTCGGACGGCAGCACGTCCGAGGGGCCCGGTTGCAGCAGCACGTCGTCGAAAGTCAGCGCCTCGCGCAGGCGCCCGTCAGAATTTGTCGCCATCGCCAACTTTACCTGCCTCGTCCGACCGGCTCAAGGCCGCGACTACCCGGAATCCAAGTTGGCACGGGGCAGTAGCACGGGCGAGCGACACTCACAACGGCTCCGACCATGACTCCAGACCGGCCGACTTCGCAGCCCCGAAGTCGCTGGCAGCGTCCGGGCAGTCGGCAGGGTTGAACGGACATCATGTCTTCCTGGGCAGGCTCGCCCGTTCGGTTAGGGCCGCCAGCCGGCTGGCGGACCGTGGCGCTCGATCGCGTCCACCAGCTCGCGGTGCCGGCGCTCTCCCCGCTTCATATAGATGGCGATGATCGCGTGCGCCGACGGGACCGGAAGCAGCAGATGGAAGAGCAGGCCCAGCGGCCAGCAGACCACGATCAGGACGAGGTTGAACAGGGCCGCGAACGGCTGGCCGTTGATCAGGAGACCGAGCGGCGGCAGCAAGGCGGCGAGGATGTAGATCATCAATCCCTCCTGGCCCGAAGACGGCCTGGCCCGAAGACGGGCTGCAGACGCGAACCATGGCCTCCCAACATGTAGGAGCCCCGGCTGGTTTCGCAACGAACGGGTCGACGGCGCACGGGTTCCACGCTAGTGACGGTCCCGCGGCAGACAACCATCAGCCAAAGGAACGACACCGGTGATCGATCTTTACACCTGGACGACCCCGAACGGCCGCAAGGCCTCGATCGCGCTGGAAGAGCTCGGCCTCCCCTACACGGCGCATCCGGTGGATATCTCCAAGGACGAGCAGTTCAAGCCGGAGTTTCTCAAGATCAGCCCCAACAACCGCATTCCCGCCATCGTCGATCGCGACACCGGCATGAGCCTGATGGAGTCAGGCGCGATCCTCATCTATCTGGCCGACAAAACCGGAAAGCTCCTGCCCAAGCAGGGCGAGCCGCGCTACCGTGTGCTCGAGTGGCTGATGTGGCAGATGGGCGGCCCGGGCCCGATGCTGGGCCAGGTCCATCACTTCGTGAAATACAACAAGGGCAAGGCGCCCTACGCCGAGGAGCGCTACCTCAAGGAGGCGCACCGGCTGTATGGCGTGCTCGACAAGCGCCTCGCCGACCGCGAGTTCGTGGCCGATTCCTATTCTATCGCCGATATCGCCATCTGGCCGTGGATTTCGCGCTTCGAATGGCAGACCGTCGATCTCAGTCAGTATCCCAACGTGAAGCGCTGGTACACGACCATCGCCAGGCGGCCGGCGGTGCAGAAGGGATACAAGGTGCCGAAGGACGTCGGCGAGATCCCGATGCCGTGACGGTGGCTGGCGCTATTGCGGTCACCTGCCGTGCAGCTCTCTTGGGGGTCATCCCGGACGGCTCGCGGCACGCAGCGCCAAACGCGATCCGACCCGGGACCCAGTACCCCGGTGTTGCGGATTTTGACTCGGCAGATCTGGCCAGCATCGCTGGGCTACCTGGGTCCCAGCTCTCGCGCTTCGCGCTCGGCCGGGATGACCGCCGAGCAAGTGGCTTTGCCCGGCGCATGACGTTGCATCCATGGCTCTGAAGCACGACCGCCTGGTGCCGCTCATCGTCGCGGTGGCGCTGTTCATGGAGAACATGGACTCCACCGTGATCTCCACCTCGCTGCCGGCGATCGCCGCCGACATCGGCACGAGCCCGCTGGCGCTCAAGCTGGCGGTGACCTGCTATCTCCTGTCGCTCGCCATCTTCATCCCGGCGAGCGGCTGGACCGCCGACCGGTTCGGCGCGCGCACCGTGTTCCGCGCGGCAATCGCGGTGTTCGTGGTCGGCTCGATCGGCTGCGCCTTCGCCAGCTCGCTCACCGGCTTCGTAATCGCGCGCATCGTGCAGGGCATGGGCGGCGCCATGATGACGCCGGTCGGTCGTCTGGTGCTGGTGCGCACGGTCGACCGGCGCGCCCTGGTCGACGCCATGGTGTGGGTGACCCTGCCGGCCCTGATCGGCCCGGTGATCGGGCCGCCCGTCGGGGGCTTCATCACGACCTATTTCTCCTGGCACTGGATCTTTCTCATCAACGTGCCAATCGGCCTCGTCGGCATCGCCCTGGTCACCCGATACATCGAGAACATCCGCGCCGAGGCGCCGGAGCCGTTCGACTTTCTTGGCATGTTCCTGGCGGGCCTGGGCGTGGGCGGCCTCGCCTTCGGCCTTTCGGTGCTCGGCCTCGACTACCTGCCGTGGTGGCTGGTCGCCGCCCTGATCGGCACCGGCGCGGTGGCGACGGCAGCTTACGTGGCGCATGCGCGGCGCACACCGTCGCCGGTGCTCGATCTCACGCTGTTCGCGGTGCCGACTTTCCGCGCCGGCGCCGGCGGCGGCTTCCTGTTCCGCATCGGCGTCGGCGCGATCCCGTTCCTGCTGCCGCTGCTGCTGCAGGTCGGATTCGGGCTCACGCCCTTCCAGTCCGGGCTGATCACGTTCTGCTCGGCGCTCGGCGCCATGACCATGAAGGCCTGCGTGACAGCCATCCTCCGCCAGTTTGGCTTCCGCGCCGTGCTCACCGTCAATGCGGTGCTCAGCGCCGGCTTCCTCGCGGCCTGCGCGACGTTCACGCCGGCCACGCCGATCCCGATCATGATGGCGGTGCTGCTGGTCGGCGGCTTCTTCCGCTCGCTCGAGTTCACCAGCCTCGGCGCCATCACCTACGCCGACGTCGAGGCGCAGCGTGTCGGCCGCGCCACGGCGCTCGCCAGCGTCGCCCAGCAGCTGTCGCTCTCGACCGGCGTCGCCATGGGGGCGCTCGCGGTCGACCTCACGGTGCAGTTCAGGGGTCACACGGTGATCATGGCGAGCGACTTTGCGCCGGCGTTTCTTTTCGTCGCCGCAATCTCGGCCCTGGCGGCGCCGATCTTCTGGCGCCTGCCGCGCGACGCCGGCGCCGAGCTTACCGACCGCACGCCGGCCCCGACCGAGCCGTCGGATCAGCGGGTGGGGTGAGTCGGCCCAGAATTATCGGATCGCCATTTCCCCCGCCTTCTGGGTCCGTTGCGGCGCTCTCCGCAATGGCGGCGCGCGATGCCGCCGTCATGCCCCCAATCTCGCCCCAATTTCGCACGCGACGACGCGTTCAGCGGCCGCGAAATCCGGTCGCCAGCATGTAGAGTTCGGCGGAATCGGCGCGGCTGGCAGCCGGTTTCACGTGCTTGACGCTGGAAAAGTCGCGCTTGAGGTCGGCGAGCAGTGCGGCTTCGGTGCCGCCCTGGATCACCTTGGCGAGGAACGTGCCGCCCGGCCTGAGCACTTCGCGGGCGAACCCGGCCGCCGCCTCGACCAGGCCCATGATCTTCAGATGATCGGTGGCGCGATGGCCGGTGGCGTTCGCCGCCATGTCGGACAGCACGACATCGGCACCGCCGCCCAGCATGGCGGTGAGCCGCTCAGGCGCCGCCGCGTCGAGAAAATCGAGCTGCAAAAACTCGACGCCGGCGATCGGCTCCATGGGGAGGAGATCGATGGCGACGACGCGCCCCCTGCCCTCGGCGGCGCCCACGCGCTTGGCGGCGACCTGGCTCCAGCCGCCCGGCGCCGCGCCGAGATCGACCACGCGCGCGCCGGGCTTGAGCAAGCGGTGCCTGTCGTCGAGCTCGCTCAGCTTGAACGCCGCGCGCGAGCGAAAGCCTTCGCGCCTGGCGCGCGCGACATAAGGATCGTTGAGCTGGCGCTCGAGCCAGAGCTTTGACGACACCGAGCGGCCCTTGGCGCTCTTGACGCGCACCTTCAGGGCGCGCGGATCGCGCGCCTTATGCTCCCCGCGCGCGCCCTCGCGGCCGCCGCTCGTCAGCTTTCGTGCCACACGCCGTCGTCCCGCATCATCTGCACCAGCATGCCTTCGCGCAGGCCGCGGTCGGCGATGCGCAGCCGCGCGCACGGGAAGGTGCGGCGGATCGCCTCCAGGATGGCGCAACCGGCAAGCACCAGATCGGCGCGCTCGCGGCCGATGCAGGCATTGGCCACGCGCTCCTCGTAGCTCATGGCGAGCAGTTGCTCGAGCACGGTCGTGACCTCGCCGTCGTTCATCCAGCAGCCGTCGACCTGGCGGCGGTCATAACGGCGCAGACCGAGGTGCACGCCGCAGATCGTGGTGACCGTGCCGGACGTGCCGAGCATGTGCATGTCGGCTTCCGTTCCGCCGTGCTCGGCGGCGAAGCGTTGTACGAACACCGCCACCTCCGCCACCATCGTCTCGAACAGCGCGCGGTCGACCGTCACGCCGCCATGGCGTTCGGCCAGCGTGACCACGCCGACTGGCAGCGACGCCCAGGCGCGGATTTTTGGCACCGGTGGCCCGCCTTCGGCCGGCGCCGAGCGGCCGAGCCGCACCAGCTCCGACGAGCCGCCGCCGATGTCGAACAGGAGCACGTTGCTCACCCGCGGATCCATGAGCGGGGTGCAGCCGGTGGCCGCCAGCATGGCCTCGGTCTCGCGGTCGACCACTTCGAGGTCGATGCCGACATCCTGGCGCACGCGCGCGAGAAACTCGGCGCCGTTGGCCGCGGCGCGGCAGGCCTCGGTGGCGATCAGTCGCGCGCGCGTGACGCCACGGTTAAGCATCTTGTCGCGGCAGACGCGCAGCGCATCGACAGCGCGCGCGATCGCCGCCTCGCTCAGCAGCCCCGATAGCGACACCCCCTCCCCCAGCCGGATGATGCGCGAGAACGCGTCGATCACGCGAAAGCTGTCGGCGGTCGGGCGCGCGACCAGCAGGCGGCAATTGTTGGTGCCGAGATCGAGCGCCGCATAGGTGCGCCGGTCCGGCGCACCACCGTGGCGCGCCACGGACGGCGGCCATCGCCGGTGCGACGGCGGCGCCTGCGTGCGGCCGGGACCGGGGTCGATGCCCCGGGCCTCGTCGTCCATCGAATTGCCTTCCTGGCCGCGCCGAAGCCTTTTTGCAGCTCAACGGCCCGCGGCCCTGTGTGTCTGGCGATCACACACAGTGTAGCAGCACTCGGCCCTGTGGCAAACCTGGCGGAGGTCGCGAGGAGGAACAGCTGCAGCGACGCGCGTTTTTGCCTCGCTCTGGGCCTCGTCACCGCCCCGTCAAACCGAGACGTTTGAGCACCACGTCGGCAATGCGCGCACAACGTGCACCATCGAAGGGGAAACTGTCCTTGAGGGCCGGTGCAAGCTGCTCATCGAGAGCCCGGCGGAGCAGATTGCGTGCGCGATGCAAGCGCGTTTTGACCGTTTCCTCCCGCAGGCCGAGGAAGGATGCCGTTTCCTCGACGCTCATCTCTTCGACAACCCGCATCACGAAGACCACGCGGAAGGCGTCCGGCAGTCCATCGATGGCCTGTTCCATCAATCGGCGAACTTCTCTTTGTGCAGCAACGCGTTCGGGATCCGCATCCGGCGAAGCGAGTGGAAACGAGATGACCTCGGACATGCCTTCTTGCTCCGAGTCGATCATGGACAGATCAACCGCAGGGCGTTGCCGCCGCAGGCGACCCTGCGCCTCGTTGATTGCGATACGGGTGAGCCAGGTTGCCAGCGTCGAGTCCCCGCGAAACTCGGATAGGTGCTCGAAAGCGCGTGCATAAACCTCCTGCACGACGTCCTCGGCTTCGCTGTCATTCTTGACGATGCTGCGCGCGACACGAAACAGCCGCCGATTATTGCGCTGGATGATCGCGCGAAACGCGGGACCGTCGCCCGCCTGGGCGAGTTGTACCAGCTCGCGCTCGCCGAGCGCCTCGACCCGACCGGTCCCGCGTGGTTTCACCTGCGGCATGGCTGCCTCCCTTCGTCATCAGGGACGCGCGATATTGCGCGCGCGAAATTCCTGTCACCTGGATTGTCCACCGCGCATGCCGATCGCGCACAGGAACTCCTGGCGTGTCTCCGGCTGGTCGCGAAACGCGCCGATCATCCGGCTGGTGACCATGCTGACGTTGTGCTGATGCACGCCGCGGGTGGTCATGCACCCATGGGCGGCCTCGATCACCACGGCAACACCCTGCGGGTTCAGCGTCCGGTCCAGTGCGCCGGCGATCTCGGTCGTCATTCTCTCCTGAATCTGGAGCCGCTTCGCATAGATTTCAACGAGGCGCGCAAGCTTGGAAATGCCCACGACACGGTTGCGCGGCAGGTACGCGATGTGGGCGCGACCGACGATCGGCGCCATGTGGTGCTCGCAGTGCGACACGAAGTCAATATCGCGCAACAGCACCATCTCGTCGTAACCGGCGATGTCTTCGAACGTCCGCTTCAGCAGCTCTTCGGGATCCTCTGCATAGCCGGCGAACCATTCGCTGAACGCGCGCACGACGCGCGCTGGCGTGTCAACCAGTCCCTCGCGGTCGGGATCATCGCCGGCCCAGCGGATCAGCGTGCGGACCGCACTCTCGGCCTGCGACCGCAGAGGGACCGGGCCGAGGCCTGTCTGCTCCGCCACAACCGAATGATTGGAAAGCCATTTTCCGTTTCTTGCCACCGCTTCCATGCTGTCTCCGGATGATTGGAAAACGCCCCGATCATTGGATGCGAATGGGCCGAAAAGGTTCCCGGCCTCTTCGGCCGCGATGAGGCGGGAACCTTTTTCCTGCTCGTGCATCTCATGCGGCAGCGGACCCGCCGATCCGCGCGCCAAAGCGCGCGGTGCCGGTATCTGAAGGCCGACGACCGCTCTCGAAGATTGCGAACGCATCGGCGACTGCCGGCATGCGGGGTGGGTTTCGTGCGAACCCGCGCCTGCCGGAATGCAATCGTCATCGCTTGGAGAATGACCAGCGAGCAAACGAGCTCGCATCAACGGGAGGATCAAATGAGACCGAGTACAACGATGATCGCGGCGCTCGTCGCGGCCGGCCTGTCAGGCGCCGTGATCGCTGCGCCCGCCGCCAAGAAAGATGCCCCTGCACCCGCCGCCAAGAAAGGTGCCGCTGCATCCCGCGCCACGACAGGCGTCGCGCCGGCGCAGCAAGGATTCGATGCCGAGATCAACCGTCACGCGCAGTCGATGCTCGCTGAAGGCAGGGAGACCTTCCGCTACGACACGTTCGGCAGCGAGGCCTTCTGGGGCGATGCTTTGCAGTTGCACAAGGCCATCGCGGGCGAGAAGAACGGCGGCGTCGGCCCTGGCGTCTCGCCAAAGACCGCGCTGTCGGTCGGCCTCAAGGTGGACGCGGACGCGCTGCCGGATGCTTTGAAACGACAGCTCGCGGCCGGCAAGGTCAATCTCGACGATCCGGCGACAACGCTCGCCCTCCTCAAGCTGAACGCCGTGGTCGGCGTGACGGCTTTCGCCAATGCCGACGGCAGCGTCAAGTCGATGGGCATTCAGTGCGCGTTCTGCCATTCGACGGTCGACAACTCGTTTGCGCCCGGCATTGGAAAGCGCCTCGATGGCTGGGCCAACCGCGATCTCAATGTCGGAGCAATCGTTTCTCTTGCTCCCAGCCTCAAGCCGTTCACCGATCTTCTCGGCGTCGATGCCGACACCGTGAAGAAGGTCCTCGCCAGCTGGGGTCCCGGACGATTCGATGCGGAGCTGGACAAGGACGGCAAGGCGTTGCGTCCTGACGGCAAG
>DATFWC010000149.1:0-4965 GCA_035259885.1 Xanthobacteraceae bacterium | reverse complement strand
CACAATGAAGAAATGCCCGCCGGTCATCGACGCGATGACGTACGGCTTCCTCATGCCGCTGGCCTGCGATCTCACGGTCGAAAACGGCCAGTTCAGCTGGGAGCGGGACGTCCCCGGCGGCATGGGCAACTACTCACGCTCGCCGATCGATTTTCACGATGGCAGCCAAGTCGCCGGCACGCCCTTCTTCGACGAGGATCGCTTCATCATCAAGTTTAACAATTTCTGGACGATCGAGCTTCCGCCCGGCTATTCGCTGCTCGTCACCCACCCGATCAATCGCGACGACCTCCCCTTCACCACGCTCACCGGGCTCGTCGACGTGGATCTCTATTCCCTCTCCTTCGTGCACTTTCCGGCGCGCTGGCGCGATCCCGGCTTCAACGGCACGCTTCCCAAGGGGACGCCCGTCGCGCAATGCCTGCCAATCCGGCGCGAACGCTGGACCGAGACATTCGAGACCATCACCGGAGCGACCGCGGAGCATTTCCGCGAAGTCAACGATGCCGTTGCCAGAGGAATGGGTCTCTACCGCGAGAAATTCCGGGCGCCGAAGCGCTGAGGCTCAAGCCCAGATGCTTGGCCGCGGCGCTCGGGCGCAGCCAAAAGCGCCCGCGTGCCGAGCCGCTGATCAGCGTCAGCGCCAGGCGGTAGGCCATCGGTTCGCTGCGCACTGCGGCGCGAAAGTTTTCCACCGCATCCTCGGTCTGCCCGAGTTCGAGCAGGCTGACGCCGAGCTTCAGGCGCGCCTGCGCATCACCGCTGTTGCTGGCGAGCGAGCGCCGCAGGTGTTCGGCCGCCGGCGCGTAGTCCGCCTCATCGAGCATCACCGCACCCATGCCGTAATGCGCGCCGGGATGATCGGGCGCGAGCGTCAGCGCCTGCGAAAACGCGGCTCTGGCTCGAGCACAGTCACGCTGACAGTGATGAATGACGCCGAGCAAGTTCCACAATTCGACGGCACCCGGCACAAGCTTGAGCCCTTGCTCGACTGCGGTGATGGCTTCGCCGGCGCGCTGCAACGAAAACAAAAGATAGCCAAGCTCGTGAAAGGCTTGCGCATAGGCGGGCCGTCGCTTGCTTGCGCGCCGCAGGCGCAATAACGCATCCTCAGTGCGGCCGATGTCGCGCAAAGCGATGCCGAGTTGCGTCTCCACCTCCGGGTCCTGCAAAGCCCGAGCGGCTTTCTCGAGCGGGGGAACCGCCTCGGAGGCCCGGTTCTGCCGCAACAGCGCGCAACCAAGGAGATAAAGCGCCTTCGCATGCTGCGGAATGGCGGCAAGCACGTTGCGGGCGAAACGTTCGGCCTCGTCGGGCCGGCCATGGTTAAGCGCAGCCGCTGCCCATTGCAGCTCCGCCTCGATATCGGCCGCAGCCCGGCGCGGCCCGCTGGCAAAGAATCCGGTCATGTCGATCATGATAACCCAACGAACTGTTCACCGCCCAGGCGGGATCGAGTAGGTCGAAGTGGCATGGGCGACCAGGTCCGGCTCACCCTCGCGGCGAATCTCCGCCTCCCCGACCGCAAGGCGCTTGCCCAGCTTGAGCAGCCGGCACTCGGCAACCAACGGCCCGGGCGCCGGCCTGAGCAGGAAGTTGATGTTGAGATTGGTGGTGACGGCGAGCGGCACCCAGCCGACCGAGGCCAGGATAGCGACATAGATGCCAACATCGGCGAGCGCCATGATGACGGGGCCGGAGACTGTCCCGCCCGGCCGCGTCGTATTGGTGCCGGGGCTTTGCCTCACCCGAGCACCGCCGTGCCAGACGTCGACGATGGCCAGCCCGCTGGCATCGTTGAATGCCTCTGGGAAGCTTTTGGCGAGAAGACGTCCCAGCTCCTCGGCAGACAGAACCGGCGGATGCATTCAGCCCTCCCGGCTGGAACGTTTGGCGCGTATGCCCTATGTCATCCGGTACAACGATTTGAACCCATGCACCAAGAGGCGACCCGAGTGACCGTTCTGCCCGCCCGTCCGCCGCTTGCCGACGCGCCGCCGAGCGTGCTGCGCGAGGACCTCGGCGACGTCGCTGTGCTGACGCTGAACCGGCCCAAGGCGCGCAACAGCCTGTCGCTGGCGATGCTGGCGGCGCTGAGCGAGACATTTTCCGCCATCGCCGGCGACAGCAGGCTGCGCGCCGTCGTCATCGCCGCCAACGGGCCGGCGTTCTGCGCCGGGCATGATCTCAAGGAGCTGACCGCGCGGCGCGCCGATCCCGACCGCGGCCGCACCTTCTTCACCGAGATCCTGCGGGCGTGCGCCGGCGTCACCCAGCAGATCGTGCGCCTCCCCCAGCCCGTGATCGCCGCGGTACAGGGCACCGCCACCGCCGCCGGCTGCCAGCTCGTTGCCGGCTGCGATCTCGCGGTGGCGTCGGCGGCCGCCACGTTCGCCACGCCGGGCGTCGATATCGGCCTGTTCTGTTCCACCCCGATGGTGGCGCTGTCGCGCAACGTCGGGCGCAAGCACGCCATGGAGATGCTGCTCACCGGCGACCCGATCCCGGCCGAGGACGCGCGCCGTATCGGTCTCGTCAACCGCGTGGTGCCCCCGGGCACCGAGCGCCAGGAGGCGATCGCGCTGGCGCGCCAGATCGCGGAAAAGTCCTCCTACATCGTCAAGCTCGGCAAGGAGGCGTTCTACCGCCAGCTCGAAATGGGCCTGGCCGAGGCTTATGAATATGCCGCCCAGGTGATGGTCGAGAACATGCTGGCGCGCGACGCCGCCGAAGGCATCGGAGCCTTCGTCGAGAAGCGGGAGCCGACCTGGGAAGACCGCTGACGGCGCCAGCGGCACCGCCGCCAAGGCCATTGCCGCAGCGCGGCCGCGCCATTAGCTAGGGCGCATGGAGCACGGCAACTATCCCGACAGCTACATCCGTGGCATCCTCAACACGGTGAAGACGATCGCCATGGTCGGCTTCTCGCCGAAGGACAACCGGCCGAGCTACTTCGCGTTCAAGTACCTCAAGGAACGCGGATACAACATGATCCCGATCAATCCGGGCCATGCCGGCAAGGAGGTTCTGGGGCGCATGGTCTATGCCAAGCTGGCGGATGTTCCCGAGCCGATCGACATGGTCGACATCTTCCGCGGGTCGCAATACGCCGTACCCATCGTCGACGAGGCGCTGGCGCTCCAGCCGCGGCCGCAGGTGATCTGGATGCAACTTGGCGTCCGCAACGCCGAGGCCGCCGCCAAAGCCGAGGCCGCCGGCCTCAAGGTGGTGATGGACCGCTGCCCCAAGATCGAATACGGCCGCCTGTCGTCGGAAATCTCCTGGATGGGCGTCAATTCCCGCACCATCACGGCGAAAAAGGCGCAACTCGGCCGCGGCATCCAGCGCATGGCGCTCAACCGCACGACCATGGCGGGCGGCGCCACCCAGGCGGCCCAGCGCGCCGTCAAGCCGGACGAGGGCGGTTGACAATATTGCCAACCGCGGCTTGACGCCCGGCCGCGGCTCGGGAAATTTTGCGCACTCTCAGGATTCACCCGCCTTTGCCGCCGCAAAATGACAGAAAGCCGCTGTCCCGCGGGAACAAACCCAATGCCGAGCGACGGCGGGCAGTCGCATTTTCTGCGCCAAACCGGTATCGGAATGCTGCAAGGTGTTTCACAGGACCGCGCCGCCGGTCCGTTCAGCGAGGGCCGGCCATGATCGAGCGTACCCCCGGGTTTTCAACGCTGGCCATCCATGCCGGCGCCCAGCCCGATCCCACCACCGGCGCGCGCGCCACTCCGATCTATCAGACCACCTCGTTCGTGTTCGAGGACGTCGACCACGCCGCCTCGCTGTTCGGCCTGCAGACCTTCGGCAACATCTATACGCGCATCGGCAACCCGACCAACGCCGTGCTCGAGGAGCGCGTGGCGGCGCTGGAGGGCGGCACCGCGGGGCTGGCCACCGCCTCCGGCCACGCCGCCCAGGTGCTGGTGTTCCACTGCCTGATGCAGCCCGGCGACGAGTTCGTCGCCGCCAGAAAGCTCTATGGCGGGTCGATCAACCAGTTCAATCACGCCTTCAAGAGCTTTGGCTGGAACGTCGTGTGGGCCGACCCGGAGGACGTGCCGAGCTTCGAGCGCGCCGTGACGCCGCGCACCAAGGCGATCTTCATCGAGTCGATCGCCAACCCGGGCGGCGTGATCTGCGACGTCGAGGCGATTTCCAAGATCGCCAAGCGCGCCGGCGTGCCGCTCATCGTCGACAACACCCTGGCCACGCCCTACCTGTGCAAGCCGATCGACTACGGCGCCGATGTCGTCGTGCACTCATTGACCAAATTTCTCGGCGGCCACGGCAACTCGATCGGCGGCATGATCGTCGATGCCGGCACCTTCAACTGGTCGCGCGAGGGCCGCTACCCGATGCTGTCGGAGCCGCGGCCGGAATATCACGGCATCGTGCTGCACGAGACCTTCGGCAATTTCGCCTTCGCCATCGCGTGCCGGGTGCTGAGCCTGCGCGACATGGGCCCGGCGCTCTCCCCGTTCAACGCCTTCCTGATCCTCACCGGCATCGAGACCCTGCCGCTGCGCATGCAGCGCCACTGCGACAACGCGCAGGCCGTGGCCGAGTGGCTCTCCGAGCACGGCAAGGTGGCGTGGGTCAGCTATCCCGGCCTGGCCGGCGACCGCTACTACTCGCTGGCGCAAAAATACTGCCCGCAGGGCGCCGGCTCGGTTTTTACCTTCGGCCTCAAGGGCGGCTACGAGGCGGGCGTGAAGCTCGTCTCCAACGTCAAGCTGTTCTCGCATCTCGCCAACATCGGCGACACGCGCTCGCTGATCATCCACCCCGCCTCCACCACGCACCGCCAACTCTCCGACGTGCAGAAGGTGGCGGCCGGTGCCGGCCCGGACGTGGTACGGCTCTCCATCGGGCTGGAGGACGTCGAGGACATCATCGGCGACCTGGAGGATGGGCTGGCGGGGGCGTGACACCGAAGCGCAGCGCGCGCCG
>DATFWC010000148.1:0-3660 GCA_035259885.1 Xanthobacteraceae bacterium | reverse complement strand
ATGCCAGCACGTGTTCCGGCGCTTCTATCGGCTCGAGCACAGCCGGCGCACCCCCGGCAACGGCCTGGGGCTCAGCCTGGTGGCGGCGGTCGCCCGTCTGCATGGGGCGCAGATCGACATGCTCGACCGGGCGCCGGGTCTCGAATGCCGCCTCTCGTTTCCCTCCACGCGCTCCAGCGGCGACAAAGCCGGCACGGCAGCCAAGCCCAAGTATGCGGAGGCGTGATTTGCGGACGACCGCGATGGTTGTGGCGCCGACGCTTCGGTGTCGAGGTCGGCGCCAGATCTGATGCCCGGCATGCCTTGCCCGCGTTGACGGGATTCACTTCATGGCATGATGCTAGCTCAGGACGATGGCGAGCGCCTGTCCAGGAGATCGGTGAAGGTCTTGACGTCAGTGATGATCGCGTCGCCGGCGAAGCGAAGCGAGTCGAGCGAACGCTGGGCCGCTTGCTCTTCCCCGGCACCGCAGGCATCGGCGACCAACACCGGAATGAAGCCCAGATCAGCGGCGTGGCGCGCGGTCGGCTCGATCCCGATCTCGGTTGCGATCCCGACGATGGCGACGGCCAGAATTCCGCAGTCGCGCAACGCAAAGGTCAGCGGTGTTCCTTCGAATGCCGACATCGCGAGCTTGTCGAATACGGCATCTTCGGGTGCCGGAGTGAGATCGGACACGATCTGAAAGCCGGGCGAGTCACGCAGGAACCAGGGAGCGACGGCATCGGGCTCGTCCTTGCGCTGCCAGGCCATGGCCATGCGAAATTGGGTCACGCCCATCCACGTCTTTGGCAGCGACAGATGGCGCGTGAAGACGACGCGCATGCCGGCGGTGCGCGCGGCCGACAGCACCTGGCCGACCCGCGCCATGATGTGGCCGGCCGTCTCGACCTGGCTGCAGATGCCCACCTGCATGTCATAGACCAGCAACGCCATGCGCCGCGGATCGCACAGGTCAGGCAATGCCGTTGGAATGTCCAAGCCGTGAATGTGTTTCATGGTCCCATCCGGGCAGCGGGTTGATCTTAGCCCCTGCCAGCGTGCGGCGCACGATCGATGCCTTTTCTGTACTAAGACCAATTCCGCCTTGCTAGACTGCCCGGCATTGCCAACGCCCTGCCTGTCTCCATGGTCGTCCGTGATATGCGCGCGGCCCACCTGGCGCAGGCAAAAAGGGCAATGGGCTAGGGAGGTCACATGGTCTCGTTCACGTTGAACAGCAAGCGCGTGACGGTCGAAGCCGATCCGTCGACGCCGCTCCTGTGGGTCGTCCGCGACCACGTCGGATTGACCGGTACGAAGTACGGCTGCGGCGCCGGCCTGTGCGGCGCCTGTACGGTGCACCTCGACGGGGTGGCGGTGCGCGCGTGCCAGACGCAGGCCTCCTCGGTCGAGGGCCGGACCGTGGTCACCATCGAGGGCTTGGCGGAAAACGCCTCGCATCCGCTGCAGAAGGCGTGGATCGCCGAGCAGGTGCCGCAATGCGGCTACTGCCAGTCGGGCCAGATCATGAAGGCGGCCGAGCTCCTCAAAAGCAATCCCAGGCCGAGCCGGGCGCAGATCGTCGAGCACATGGACGGCAACATCTGCCGCTGCGGTACCTACAACCGCATCATCGCCGCCATCCAGCGCGCCAGCCGGGAGGCCTGAGCCATGACCATGATCGACACAAATATCTCCCGCCGCAGCGTGCTGGCGGGCTTAAGTGGCATGACGTTCTGCCTCGCGCTGGGCACCGACGGCGCCCGCCTCGTCTCCGACGCCGAGGCCAACACGCTTGCCAATGCCCATATCACGCCATGGGTGCGCATCGCGCCTGACGGCACCATCACCATCTACACGGCCGGCGCCGAGATGGGCCAGGGCTCGATGACTTCGCTGCCGCTGATCGTCAGCGAAGAGATGGACGCCGACTGGTCGAAGGTCGTGCTCGAATGGGCACCGGCCGACGAAAAAGTCTACGGCTACAAGAACCCGTTCGCCGACAATCGCCTAATGTGGATCGTCGGCAGCCGCGCGGTCCAGCTCTACTATCCCGACCTGCGCATGGCCGGCGCCCAGGTGCGCAAGGTGCTGCTCATGAACGCGGCGCAGAAGTGGGGCGTCGACGCCGGCTCCCTGAAGACCGAGCCGAGCGTGGTGATCAACCCGGCCAACGGCACGCGTCTCAGCTACGGCGAGATCGCGACATTCGGCACGATTCCCGCCACGCTGCCGGCGGTCGATCCCAAGGAGCTCAAGGCGCGCAAGGATTTCCGCCTGATCGGCAAGCCGATGCCGCGCCGCGACGTGCCCGCCAAGGTCAACGGCACCGCGCAATATGCGATCGACGTCAAGCTGCCCGGCATGGTCTATGCCTCGACCCTGCACTCGCCGGTGCACAGCGCCGGGCCCGGCATTTGGGATCCGGGCAAGCAGGAGCAGCACGCAGAGCCGGAAAAGTGGAACGATGCCGAGGTCAAGGCGCTCAAGGGCGTCATCGACGTCGTCAAGCTGAGCAATGGCCTTGCCGTGGTGGCCGACCACTTCGAGACCACCAAGGCCGGGCGCGATGCGCTCAAGGTCACATGGAAGAAAGCCAAGGCCGACGGCTACAACTCCGATCGCGCGCTGGACGACTATGTCCGCATCCATGCCGACCCTAACGCCCAGACGCAGACGCTGGAAGCCAAGGGCGATGTGAAGGCGGCGTTCGCCGGCGCGGCGAAGACGTACCACGCCGAGTTCCGCAGCGATTACGGCTACCACGCGCAGATGGAGCCGCTGAATGCAGTGGTGCGCATCAGCGAGGACGGCCGCTCCGCCGAAGTGTGGGAAGGCAGCCAGGCGCCCGACGAGTCGCGCAAGGCGGTGGCCAAGGCGCTCGGCCTGGCGAACGAGCAGGTCACATTCAACCAGTGCTACCTCGGCGGGGGGTTCGGGCGGCGCTCGCTCGGCGACTACGCGGCCGAGTGCGCTACCATCGCCAAGGCGGTCAACCGCCCGGTGAAGCTGATCTGGACGCGCGAGGAGGACATCGCCCAGGGCATGTTCCGCCCGCAGTCGTTCCAGTGCCTCGAGGCCGCCACCGACGCTTCCGGCAAGGTCACGGGATGGAAGCACTGCGTCGTCGGTGACGGCGAGTTCCTGCTCATCACCGGCATCAAAATCCCCTACTACGGTGTGCCCAACCAGCACATCGAGCGGCGTGGCGTCTCGCACGGCGTGAAGCTGAAGCACTGGCGCGCGGTCGGCCACGTGTTCAACACCTTCGCCATCGAGAGCCTGGTCGACCAGATGGCGGTGGACCAGGGCATCGACCCGATCGCGTTCCGCATCGAGCGCATGGGGCTGGTGCCGAAGGGCCGCAAAGTGTTCGAGAAGGTGGCCGAGATGTCCGACTGGAACGCCAAGCGGCCGGATGGACGCGCGCTCGGCATCTCGATCACCGAGCGCTCGGGCTCGCTCGGCGCCGGCGTGGTGGAAATCTCGCTCGACCGGGCGAGCGGCAAGATCCGCGTGCACAAGGTGTGGGTGGCGGTCGACGGCGGCGTCATCGTGCAGCCGGAATCCGCGCGGCACAACGTGGAGAGCGCCATCATCTACGGGCTCTCCAGCATTCTGCACGAGCGCGTGAGCATCAAGGACGGCGCCGTGGAACAGTCGAACTTCCACGACTAC
>DATFWC010000147.1:0-6605 GCA_035259885.1 Xanthobacteraceae bacterium | reverse complement strand
CTCGCCTTCGGCGGCGCCGGGCCGGTGCATGCCGGCCGCATCGCTCGCGACCTGGGCATGGCCGGCACGATCGTGCCGCTCTACCCTGGCGTCTATTCCGCCCTCGGCCTCATGCTGTCGGACGTCAAGCACGACTACGTGCAGTCGAAGATGGCGGCGCTCGCCCGGGTCGCGCCGGAAGAGATCGCCGCGATGTTCGATCGGCTGGCGGCGCGGGCGTGCGCCGACCTGCAACATGACGGCTTCGCGCCCGGGCAGATCCGCATCCAGCGTGCGCTCGACCTGCGCTATGCCGGCCAGGGCTACGAGGTCACGCTGGCCTGCGATGATCCGATCGAGGTGGCGGCCCTGCGCGCGCGCTTCGACCAAGAGCACAAGGCGCTGTTCGGCCACATGGCGCTGGAGGAGCCGGTGGAGATCGTGTCCTACCGCGTGCGCGGTGTTGGAGTCGTACCGCCGGTGGAACTGCCGACCTTCACGCCGGCTGGAACGACGCTGCAGGATGCGCTGCGCGAGACCCGCACGGTGCGGTTCGACGGCGTCGTCATGGACTGTCCGGTCTATCGCCGCGAGCTGATCGACGTCGGGCTCACCGTAGGCGGCCCAGCGATCCTCGACCAGCTCGACTGCACCACCGTGATCTATCCGGGCCAGGCCGCCCGCGTCGATCGCTGGAAGAACCTGATCGTCGAGGAGGCCTGACGTGGAAGGCGGACGCTTCGGCCAGATCGACGTCGACGCCATCGACCTGGAGGTCGCCAAGGCGAGCCTGAGCGGCATCGTCCAGGAAATGCAGAACGCGCTGTTCCGCACCGGCTTTTCGACCATCGTGCGCGAGTCGCAGGACGCCTCCTGCGCCATCATGGACGCCGACGGCCGGGTGGTGGCGCAGCACGTGGTGCTGCCGCTGCATATCGGGGCGTTCCCGGCCTGTTGCGCCGCCGTCATCACGGAATTCGGCGGCAGCATCCAGGAAGGCGATGCCTTCCTGATCAATCATCCCTACCAGGGCGGCAGCCCGCACGCGCCGGACATCGCCGTGATCACGCCCGTGATGATCGACGCAAAACTGTCCGGCTTTTGCGGCAGCATCGCGCACAAGAGCGACATCGGCGGGCCGGTGCCGGGAAGCTGCTCCGGCCAGGCGAGAGAAATCTTCAACGAGGGCCTGCACATTCCGGCCGTCCGCTTCGCCGACGGGCGCGGGGCGAACCACGACATCGAGCGCATCATCGCGGCCAACAGCCGCACGCCCGAATTGGTCCTGGGCGACATCCGCGGCCAGCTCGGCGCCGACCGGCTGGGCAAGCGACGGCTCCGCGAGCTTGCCGCCAAGCTGGGCGCGGCCAAGCTGCGCGCTTGCTGCGAACGACTGTTGAAAATGTCGGAAGCCACTGTGCGCGCCGCGCTGGCTGAGTGGCCGGATGGAACATTTTCGGCCGAGCGATTTGTCGACGACGACGGGGTCGAGCTGGAGAAGCCGGTGCGCGTCCACGTGACGGTGGAGAAAAGGGGCGACGCGATCCATTTCGATTTTTCCGGCGCCGCCGACCAGACGCTTGGGCCCGCGAACATCCGGCCGCCGCTGGTACAGGCGGCATGCGCCTATGGCCTCATCGCCATGATCGATCCGCACCTTTATGTGAGCAGCGGGCTCCTCGACGCCTTCACGTTCACGGCGCGCGAGGGCAGCGTGCTCAACCCCCACTTTCCGGCCCCGGTGAACACCTATAATCCGACGGTGCATGCCGTGGTGGACGCGGTGTACGAGGCGATGAGCCACATCGTGCCGGGCAAGACGCGCGCCGACGGCGCCGGCAGCCGCTCGATCATTATCGGCGGGCGCAGCACCCGCACCGGCAGAGGCTACGTGCAGTACGAGATTCTCGGCGGCGGCGGGGGGGCGCGCGCCGTCAGGGACGGGGCCTCCGGCACCACGGTCAACCAGAGCAATGCCAAGATCGCGCCGATCGAAATCATCGAGAGCGAGTTTCCCACCCGACTGCTGCGCTTCGAGCTGATCCGCGATTCGGGCGGCGCCGGCGCACAGCGCGGCGGATTGGGCATACGTCGCGAATACCTCAACCTGGCGGATGCGCGCTTCTCGATCCGCTCGGCCAAGCACCTGATCCCGCCCAACGGCCAGAATGGCGGGCAGCCCGGCCGCACCGGCGACATCTGGATCAATCCCGGCAGCGAGGCGGCCAAGCGGCTGCCCACCCGCTACGCCGACTATCCGCTGCGCGAAGGCGACGTGTTCCGGCTCGATACGCCGGGCGGCGGCGGCTATGGCGACGCACTGTGTCGCACGCCCGAGCGCGTGCTCGCCGACGTGTGGGAGGGTAACGTATCGGTCGAAGCGGCGCGGCAGGCCTACGGCGTGGTCATTACGCGCAGCCGGGACGGTCTCGCGCTCGACGCGGCCGCGACCGCGCGCTGCCGGGCCGAGATGATGGCGGCACGCCAGCAGCGTGAGGATGAACAATGACGCAAGGTCCGACCCCTCGGCCCGCCCTCTCCTTCGAGACGGGCGCTGCGCGCCCTCCTCACGATGAGGGCGGAAGAATCGCCTCACCGTTGCGCCGTCAATTGCACTGCGCGAATTCCGACCTCATCCTGAGGAGTGCCGAAGGCGCGTCTCGAAGGATGGATCCGCTCGTGATTGCTCAGGAGTGCCGATGAAACATCTCGCCGTAATGTTGGCAACATGGCTCGTGGGCGCCAGTGCCGCACTGGCGCAGCCCAACACCCCGCTGACCAAGCTGCGCGTGGCCTATGACGGGTTCTCGATGACGTCGGCGCCCATGATCTACGCCGACAAGCTCGGCATCTTCCGGCAATTTGGCCTCGACGTTGCGCCGGCCTTCGTCGAGGGCGGCTCGACCCTGACCCAGGCGGTGGTCGGCGGATCGGTCGACATTGCGCAGAACGGCTACACGCCGGCGACCGCCGCCGCCGTGCAGGGTGCCGACATCGTGTTCATCGGCGGTATCGCCAACAAGCTGCCGTTCCAGCTGGTGGTGAAGTCGTCCATCACGGGCGCGGCGCAGCTCAAGGGCCAGGCGATCGCCATCAGCCGCTACGGGTCGTCCACCGACCAGGCAGCGGATTTTGCGCTGCAAGCACTCGGGCTCAAGCGCGACGAAGTGAAAGTTTTGCAGCTCGGCGGGCCGGCGACGCGGATCGCGGCGGCGATGAGCGGGCAGATCGCCGGCACCATGGAACAGTACCCGGACACGGCCGAGCTCACGCGCCACGGCTTCCACGTGCTGGTCGACGTCACCGACGTCGCCGGCGACTATCCCAACACGTCCTATGTCACAACCCGTGCGTTCCTGAAGAAGAATCCAGACGCCGTGAAGCGCTTCCTCATGGCCATGGCGACCGCGGTGCGCGCGTACAAGAGTAATCCCGACGAGGCGATCCGGGTCACGAAGAAATTTCTCGACGTGAAGGAGGAAGCGAACGCCCGCGCAGCCTATGCGGCCTACGTCAAGGTCTATCCCGACGATCTGAAACCTTCGCTCAAGGGGCTGGCCCTGGTGCTCCAGGAGCTTGCGCGCAAGGAACCGAAGGCGGCGGCGCTCAAGCCGGAGGAGCTGGTGGACACGTCCGTGCTCGACACGCTCGAGCGCGAGGGTTTCTTTGCCCGGCTCGCGGCCACGCGGTGAGCATGGCGCCGCCTGCCGCCATCAAGCTCGCGGCGCGGGGCGTTGCGCTCGAGCACTACAACGAGCGGACGCAGGAATATCTGCGGGTGCTCGACGGCATCGATCTCGTCGTGCATGCGGGCGAACTGGTGGCAATCGTCGGCCCGAGCGGATGCGGCAAGACCACCTTCCTCAACGCGGTGGATGGCCTGATCGCGCTGACCGAGGGCGAAATCCGCGTCGACGGCCGGCCGGTGGCCGGCCCGGGAGCGGACCGCGCCCTGGTGTTCCAGAACGACTCGCTGTTTCCCTGGCGCACCGTCAGGGCCAACATCACCTACGGGCTCGAGCTGCAGGGACGGCTGACGCGGGCCGAGATGACCGGGCGCGCGCACGGCCTCATCGAGCTGGTGGGGCTCAAAGGCTTTGCCGAGCACTATCCGCACGAGCTATCCGGCGGCATGCGCCAGCGGGTCAACATCGCCCGCGCGCTGGCCGTGGAGCCGGAGCTGCTCCTGTGCGACGAGCCGTTCGCCGCGCTCGATGCGCAGACGCGTGAGTTCATGCAGGTGGAGCTCACAAAGATTCTCGGCCGCACGCGCACCACCGCCCTGTTCGTCACCCACCAGATCAGCGAGGCGATCTTTCTCGCCGATCGGGTCGCGGTGTTCTCGGCGCGGCCGGCGCGCATCAAGGACGTCATCGCGGTCGACCTGCCGGCCGAGCGCACCCTCGAGCTGAAGCTCCAGCCGGACTTCGTGGCGCTGGAACGGCGGGTGTGGCGGCTGATCGAAGAGGAAGCCGCGAAAACCGGCATGGTGACATGATGTGGATTGCGACGCTCCACACAAGCCGCTTGCTCCACCTCTCCCCGCACGCGGGGAGAGGTCGGATTCCAAGCGAAGCGAGGCGGAGCGCGGGAATCCGGGTGAGGGGGCGACTCCACAGGCTCAGGCTCGCGGCGGCGCCCCCTCACCCGACTTGCTTCGCCTCGCAAGGGCTCCGCTCGCAAGTCGACCTCTCCCCGCACGCGGAGAGAGGTGGAGCAAGTGGCGCGTCCGAGAAGGCATGAAGGACATGGACGCGACCACAAAGCCCACCGAAGCCGGTGCCGCGCGGCGGGCGCCGCCGCGCCGTTCATTCTGGCAGCGGCACGAGCATGCGCTGCTCGGCACGATCGCGGTGGCCGTGTTCCTGGCAATGTGGGAAGCGGCGGTGCGGTTCGGCTGGATCCAGCCGCTGTTCACCTCGTCGCCCAGCCGCATCGCTGCGGCGGCCGTGCAGATGTTTGCCGACGGCAGTATTCTTTACGACCTGCAGGTCAGCGGCCTGGAGTTTGCCGCCGGTTACGGGCTGGCGGTGCTGATCGGCATCCCCCTCGGCATCCTGATGGGCTGGTATCGCCGCTTCAACGCCGTGCTCGACCCGTTCGTGTCGGCACTCTATGCGACGCCGCGCATCGCGCTGCTGCCGCTCCTGATGATCTGGTTCGGCATCGGCTTCGCATCAAAGATGGCCATCGTGTTTCTCGGCGCCGTGTTCCCGATCGTGGTGAACACCATCACCGGTGTGCGCACGCTCGATGCGGACTTCGTCAAGGTGGCGCGCTCGTTCGGCGGCAACGACCGCCAGCTGTTCGTCACCGTGGCGCTGCCGTCGTCGGTGCCGCTGCTGCTGTCAGGCCTGCGGCTCGGGCTTGGCCATGCGCTGATCGGCATCGTGGTCGGCGAAATGTACGGCGCCACCAGCGGCATCGGCTACCTGATCACGGTGTCGGGCGCACGCTTCCAGACCGACAAGGTCATGGTCGGCATCATCATCATCGCGCTGGCCGGGATCCTGTTGACGGGGCTCCTGCGCGCGATCGAACGGCGGTTCGAGCGCTGGCGGCCGAACTATCGGGGCTGACTCCCCTCGATCGTCATGGCCGGGCCTGTCCCGGCCATCTCGCATGCACTGCAGCCAGAGCTATGGCGGCAACGCCGGACGGCTCATCGACGCCAAACGGCACTATGATCCCGATAACGTCTTCCGCTCCGCCATTCCGCTGCCGGTCGGCAGTGCAATGGCCGATGCCTCCTGCTTTCACCCATGAAACACTGTCACGCCGATGGCGTGACGCGCACCAGTGCCTTGCCGAAGTTGCGGCCTTCCAGCATACCGATGAAGGCGGCCGGCGCATTCTCGAGGCCGTCAGTGATATCCTCCCGATAGCGGATGCTGCGATCGGCGACAGCGGCGGCGACCGTGCGCAGGAAGGCCGGGTAGTGCTCGGCGAATTCGTAGTTGATGTAGCCGCGCAGAGTGAGGCTCTTGCTCAGCACCTCACGCATGGTTGCGGGAAGAAGATTTGGTCCGGGAGCGGGACCGGTTGCGTTATATTGGGCGATCAGCCCGCACACCGGCACGCGCGCAAATGTGTTGAGCAGGGGCAGCACGGCTTGCCAGACGGCTCCCCCGACGTTTTCGAAATAGACATCGATGCCGTTCGGGCAGGCAGCCGCGAGCTGTTGGGCAAAGTCAGGCGCACGATGATCGACAGCGGCATCGAAGCGAAATTCTTCGACGACAGCGCGGCATTTTTCGACGCCGCCGGCGATGCCGACCGCTCGCGCGCCCGCCAGCTTCGCGAGTTGCCCGACCAGTGAGCCGACCGGCCCGCTTGCGGCCGCCGTGACCACCGTTTCGCCTGGCTTCGGCTTGCCGATGAGGTTGAGACCCGCATAGGCGGTGAAACCGGGCATGCCGAGCACGCCGAGCCCGGTGGTGATCGGCGCTACGGCGGGGTCGAGCTTGCGCAAGGCCGCGCCCGCCGAGGCCGCATGCGTGCGCCAGCCGGTCGGGGCCAACACGATGTCGCCGACGCCATAGCCGGGCTGGTCGGATGCAATCACCTCGCACACGCCTTCACCCGTCATCACCTCGCCCAGGCCGACCGGCTTCGCGTACGATTTG
>DATFWC010000146.1:0-6838 GCA_035259885.1 Xanthobacteraceae bacterium | reverse complement strand
GCCGACAACAAATGGTTCGCCCGGCTGATGGTGGCGGCGGCCCTGATCGACACGATGGAACAGCTCGACCTGCAATATCCCAAGGTGGAGGGCGCCGCTTTGCGCGAGATGATGGAGGTGCGCCGCGCGCTGCTGGCCGGGGAGGGATCCGGCCGTCGCCGCTGATATATCGAATCTCACCCACCCGTGTCATAATGCCCGCATGGTGTGGACCTTTGTCCTGGTCATCGCGGTCGTCGCATATCTGCTCATCGCCCTTCGCGTGCTGCGGCAGTACGAGCGCGGCGTGGTGTTCCTCCTGGGAAAATTCGAGAGCGTGCGCGGGCCCGGCCTGACCTTCGTGTTCGTGCCCATTCAGCAGATGGTGCGCGTCTCGCTGCGCACCGTCACCATGGAAATCCCGTCGCAGAAGATCATCACCAAGGACAACGTCTCGATCGATATCGCGGCGGTGGCCTACTATCACATTCACGATCCGGCAAAGGCGGTGATCGTCATCGAGAACGTCCACAACGCGATCGGGCAGATCAGCCAGACCACGGTGCGCAATGTCGTCGGGCGGTTCAGCCTCGACCAGCTTCTGTCCGACACGGCGACCATCAACGAGCAGATCAAGGACGTCATCGACCAGCACACCGAGCCGTGGGGCACGCAGGTGACGGTGGTCGAGATCAAGGACGTCGTGCTGCCGGACAACATGCAGCGCGCCATGGCCAAGGAGGCTGAGGCCGAGCGCGAACGGCGGGCGAAAATCGTCGCCGCCGAAGGCGAATACCAGGCCGCGGTGCGGCTCGGCCAGGCGGCCGACATCATCACCGAGCATCCGGTGGCGCTGCAGCTGCGCACGCTGCAGACCATGGTGGAGATCTCGGTCGAGAGGAACTCGACCATCATCTTTCCTGCGCAATTCATGACGACCGTGCAGGACGCCATCGCCACGCTGGCCAAGGACACCGCGAAATAGGCCGGGCCGGCATGGCGCGGCGCGTCGGAGCGGCTGCTACGTCGTCACCGCGCCGGTGACGTCCGCCTTGGGGCGCTCGCCCATGAGCCGCTGGCCTTCCACCATGTAATAGACGGCCTCGGCGATGTTGGTGGCGTGATCCCCCATGCGCTCGAGATTCTTGGCACAGAACAGCAGATGAATTCCCAATGCGATGCTGTTGGGATCCTGCGCCATTTGTGCCACGAGCCGGCGGGACAGTCCGGCGCAGAGGCGGTCGACATATTGGTCGCGCGCCCACACGTCGACCGCCGTCTTGGCATCGCGGCGGACCAGGCTGTCGAGCACGCTCCGCAGCTGCCTGAACACGGCGAGCGCCATGCGTCGCAGGCCGTGCTCGGGGCTGGGCGCCGCATCCCCGTCGGTCATGACGAGAATGCGCCTGCCGATGCTTTTCGTCAGATCGCCGATGCGTGCGAACTCGTTGGCAATCCGCAGAATGCCGAGAATCTCCCGCAGGTCGTCGGCCACGGGATGGCGCCGTGCGATCGTCTCGATCACGGTCTCGTCGATCGCCTTCTGGATCGAGTCGATGGCGTCATCTTCCGCCACCACCTGGCTGGCGATCGTGCGGTCGGCGGTTGCCAGCGCTTCGATGGCGTGCGCGACCTGGCTCTCGGCAAGCCCGCCCATCCGGGCGAGCATCTGCGATAGAGTCCGCACGTCGGAATCGAGCGCCCTCGTCGTGCGACTGGTGAAGACCATTGGTGTATCCGGGAGGCCCCGCGCGAGGGGCCGACACTCTGCCGCGAGTCCCATGACCGGGAGATGACAATCGGCGGCCGTGCACAATGGCCGTCACCGCTGCCCACGAAAAACGTCAGTTTATCCACAGGCGCGAAAAATCAACTGGACTTCCCCGGAAGTTTTGCGCCCGAGTCTCGTGGAAATTACCCCGGCGAGGCCTGCCGCGCCGTGGACCCTGCCCCATGAGCCCGGGAGTTCGGTCATGAGTGACATCCTGGTCAAATGCCCGCAGACCGGCGCGTCGGTGCCGACGGGACTGAAGGCCGAGTGGGTTCTGCTCGGCAGCCTGCCTCCGGTTGCTGTTCCATTCCTGTGCACCGCATGCGGCCAGATCCATACGTGGAAGCGCAACGACGCATGGATCGGCAACGCGTCCCAGGAGCCGCGCGCCTTCCCGCTTGCCGATGCCGAGCCGCTCAAGCGACGGGCATGACGGCGGAGACGGTGACACGCTGCGGCTTGGCGACGTTTCGCGCAAATGAGCCAAATCCTTTGAAAATCAATCTTTTCGGTCCGGGCTGCGCGGCCCGCCAGGAGCGCGCGGTGGCGGCATGGCCGGGCGCTGGGTTTTTGACTGCTGCGCTGCCGTCGTGCCGGCCCTTGTCGTGCGGCGGCGAATTCCGTAAAAGAAAGTGCCGAGGCGGTCATTAGCGTCGTGTTAAGGCTTTGCCGCGACGCTTGCGCTTCGAACGAGGGCTTTTTTCGGATGCCGACGCGCGTTGATCATTGCGCGATTGCCCGGACGGCCGGACCGGCCGCTGCCCTCGCATGCACGCGTTCGATTGGCGGTCTCCTTCTGCTTACCAGCCCCTGAGGGCCGGCTGGGCGTTTGCGCCTGGGCACTCAGGGGACTGATGAACCGGACCCCTCGCCCCCAGCGGGCGCAATCGAATCGAGAAGGATTTTCCAATGACCGCCACCGCGAATAAATCCGAGCAGGATCACGTCGTCATATTCGACACCACGTTGCGCGACGGCGAGCAGTCGCCCGGCGCCACCATGACGCATGAGGAGAAGCTCGAAGTCGCCGAGCTCCTCGACCAGATGGGCGTCGACATCATCGAGGCCGGCTTCCCCATCGCATCGGAAGGCGACTTCCACGCCGTACGCGAGATCGCCCAGCGCACGCAGAACTCCGTCGTCTGCGGCCTTGCCCGCGCGGGCCAGACCGACATCGACCGCGCCGGCGAAGCCATCAAGCCGGCCCGGCGCAGCCGCATCCACACCTTCATCTCTACCTCGCCGGTCCACATGAAGTGGAAGCTGCAGATGGAGCCGGAAAAGGTCTACGAGATGGTGATCGCGTCGGTGACGCGCGCCAGAAAGTACACCGACGACGTCGAGTGGAGCTGCGAGGACGGCACCCGCACCGAGCACGACTTCCTCTGCCGCTGCGTCGAGGCAGCGATCAACGCCGGCGCCACCACCATCAACATCCCGGACACGGTCGGCTACACGGTGCCGGAGGAATATTTCGCGCTGTTCAAGATGGTGCGCGAGCGCGTGCCCAATGCCGACAAGGCGCGCTTCTCGGTGCACTGCCACGACGATCTCGGCATGGCGGTGGCCAATTCGCTCGCCGGCGTGCGCGCCGGCGCGCGCCAGATCGAGTGCACGCTCAACGGCATCGGCGAGCGCGCCGGCAACGCCGCGCTGGAAGAGGTGGTGATGGCGATGCGCACGCGCAACGACGTGCTGCCGTTCTGGACCGGCATCGACGCCACCATGCTCACGCGCGCCTCGAAGCTGGTGGCGGCCGTGACCTCGTTCCCGGTGCAGTACAACAAGGCGATCGTCGGGCGGAACGCGTTCGCCCACGAGTCCGGCATCCACCAGGACGGCATGCTCAAGCACACCCAGACCTACGAGATCATGACGCCGGAGGAAGTCGGCGTGAAGCAGACCTCGCTGGTGATGGGCAAGCACTCGGGCCGCCATGCCTTCGTGCACAAGCTGGAGGAGCTCGGCTACAAGCTTGCGGGCAACCAGCTGGAAGATGCCTTCGTGCGCTTCAAGTCGCTCGCCGACCGCAAGAAGCACGTCTACGACGAGGATATCGAGGCCCTGGTCGACGAGGGCATCGCCACCGCGCAGGACCGCATCAAGCTGGTGTCGCTCACGGTCATCGCCGGCACGCGCGGGCCGCAGCGCGCCACCATGAAGCTCGACATCGACGGCCGCCAGGTGATTGAGGAGTGCGAGGGCAACGGCCCGGTCGACGCCACGTTCAACGCCATCAAGGCGCTGGTGCCGCACGAAGCGGTGCTCGAGCTCTACCAGGTGCACGCCGTCACCGAGGGCACCGATGCCCAGGCCGAGGTTTCGGTGCGGCTCTCGGAGGGCGGCCGCACGGTCACCGCCAAGGGCGCCGATCCGGACACCCTGGTGGCGTCGGCCAAGGCCTACCTGAGCGCGCTCAACCGGCTGATGATCAAGCGCGAGCGCGGCATGCCGGTGGCCGGCGAGCTGCGCATCCATTCGACCGCCCGGATGGTGACGCCGTGATGCGTCAAGGCAGCGCCCTTCGCCTGGCTCGTCGGCGATAGTTTTCAGCCGATCTCGACGCGCGCCGCGTCTCGCCGGAGACGCGGCGCTTTTTTTGTGCCGGTGTTCTGCCGGATTCGTGCCTCATTGGACACGAAATACGTAGAACTGCCAAGGCTTGTTCAGATCTTTTCGCGCTCCGTCGTAAATTCTGTCTTGCCACTGCCGGCACCCTCCTGTAGGTCCGGCCTCTCAAACCAAACGGACCAGGGGAAGATCCGACATGCGAAAAACAATGCTCGCGGGCGTGCTTGCGCTCGCGATGATGGGGTCGTCATCGTGTTTAGCCGGCGACGGCATGGTCGTCACGCAAAGTCACGTCGCTCAATTCAAGGCGGTGCTCAACCTGACGCCGGAGCAGGAGCCTTACTGGCAACGCGTCGAAGCCGTTCTGCGCGACATCGCGCGGCGCCAGGATGCTGCGGCGGTCACGCTCGATGCGAATGCGCTCCGCCGCCTGGTCTCGTCGGCCATGCCGCTGTTCCGGCGGCTCGACGCCGAGCAGAAGCGCGATGCCATGCGGCTGGCGCGCTCGCTCGGCATTTCCAGCCTCGCGTCCGCGTTCTGACTTAAGCTCGTTACGCAGGGGCTGCGTCTTCGCCCGCCTCGGATCACGCGCGCCGCGCGTGCCCGGGGCGGCGTGGTTTAAGCGCGTGCGTCAGCGTCAGCCTTGCGGTTAACCAGTGTGGCGTGCCCGCCCGGGGGTTCCATCGGCACGATTTTGCCCAATTCATCACCCGACCGTCGGTGCAATAGGCGCAAAAGCCGACGTTCCTGTTCAGTTGTTCTTTAGCCAAGCTGCAATCGTTTCTTGTCGGCCCCGAAGGCCTACGGTATTTCACGTACCCGAAGGACAAGAACCGGGGGAACATCCAATGCGCAAAGCAATGCTGGCGGGGGCGTGCGCCCTCGCCATGATCGGCTCGTCGTCGGCGCTTGCCGGCGAGGCCGATCCGTCCGCCCGCCAGGAACCAAGCTTTGTCGTGACCGAGGGGCAGATCGCCCAGTTCAAGGCGGTCCTCAACCTTACTGCCGAGCAGGAGCCGTACTGGACCAGGGTGGAGCTGGTCCTGCGCGACATTGCCCGGCGCCAGCGCACGGAAGCGGACGCGCTCGATACCGCCACCCTCAGGCGTCTGGTCGCCTCGGCGATCCCGTTGTTCAAGCGGCTCGCCGCGGAGCAGAAGCGCGAGGCCATCAAGCTGGCGCGGTCGCTCGGCATCACCAGTCTGGCCTTCGCCTTCTGAAACCTTGCTTCCTGGACAGTGCGGCGCCATTTTTGCTAAAGGACGGCCCTTGCCGAAAGGCGAGGGGATTGTCGCCGCAGGCGACGGGCGCATAGCTCAGTTGGTAGAGCAGCTGACTCTTAATCAGCGGGTCCAAGGTTCGAGTCCTTGTGCGCCCACCATCTTGCCGTCGCACACGTCTTGACAATCGCAGCCGTGGCCATGACTTGGCGCGTCGACAGCCGCGCGCAAGCGTCCGGCGCTGAGCGGTTTTGCTGGTGCCGACGTAGGCCCAGCTCAGCGTGTGCGGCCGTGCGCGGCTGTTCGGTGGCGAACGTATGGCGGCGCCGAAGCCCAGCGGGCCGACAGCAACGCTTGCGGAGATCGAGCGACAGTTCGCCATCGCGCCGTGAACATCCGGCACGCGACAGGTTCAATGCGACAGCAGTGTCGGGACCGTCATCGAGGTAAGGATCCCGCGGGTCGCGCCGCCTAGGATGAACTCGTGCTTTGTGTGAAGAAGGTCGAGGACCGCCTCGCCTGGGTTATCCCCGGGTCCGGTCTCGTTGGCGAGCCGGCCGTCATCATCGGGCCGGAGCAGCGCTGAGCTTTTGATCCAGCTCAATGCGGCGGTGGCATGCGATTCCGCGGAACCGGGCGTCGCCAGCACCAGCAGCAGGAAGAACGCCGCGGCCGTGCGCGGCCGACGATGCGCCGGCACCGTGGCGCGCCGCGTGGAAGCCGTGGCCAGCGTTCGGACAGCGATGCCGATCCGCGCTACACTGGTGTCCCGCTCTCGCCCCTGGAGGTTCTCATGCGCCGGATCAATGTCGCTGCAGTGACAATCGCGGTCCTTGCCATGCTGGCCGGACACACCGTCCCGGCCGGCGCGCAGGCGCCGTCCACCGCCGGTGCGCAAGCGACGGCCGTCACGGTGTTTGAAGGTGCCCGCCTCATCGTCGGTGACGAGCGTCCGCCGCTCGAGAACGCCGCGCTGGTGGTGGAGGGCACGCGCATCGTGCAGGCCGGCCCGGCCGCCGATGTTCGCGTTCCGGCCGGAGCCACGCGCGTGAATCTCGCCGGCAAGACCGTGATGCCGATGCTGATCGACACCCACGTCCATCTGAGCCCGACGCGCGAGGCGCTCGCGCGCGATCTCCTGCGGCGCGCCTGGTTTGGCGTCGGCGCCGCCATGAGCCTCGGCACCGACAATTATGAATTGCTCGACATGCGCGGCCGCGAGCCGCCGGGCGCCGCGCGATTTTTGAGTGCCGGGCGCGGGATCACGATGCCCGAGCCCGGGCGGATCACGGTGCCG
>DATFWC010000145.1:0-3454 GCA_035259885.1 Xanthobacteraceae bacterium | reverse complement strand
CGTATCGCCAGTGAACACGCGATCGCCCAGGAGGTAGCTGTAGGAATCGTCGGTATGGCCCGGCGTGTACAGGACATCGAGGCTCAAGCCCTCGATCTGCACCCGGTCGCCTTCGGCAACGCGCATCGAGACGACGTCGACGCTCGATTGCTCGCCCATGACGGTGATGCAGCGGGTGCGGTCGCGCAGCGCGCCGAGGCCGGTGATGTGGTCGGCATGGAGGTGCGTGTCGACCGCCTTGACCAGCTTCAGCTCGAGTTCCTTCACCAGCTGCAGATAGCGGTCGACCCTCTCCAGCACCGGATCGATGATCAGCGCCTCGCCGCCGCGCCGGCTCGCCAGCAGATAGCTGTAGGTCGACGACACGTTGTCGAAGAGTTGGCGAAAGATCATCGGCCGCGTCACGCAAAAAAGGTTCAGCCGGGCGAGTCCGGCCCGAGCATCGTAGCCCTCCGCTGGCCGGGGGGGCAAAAGAAAGCATCTGGAGAAATGCGTACGGCGAGCAGGCCAATGGCGAACAGTCAGCAGGTGTGCGTCACCTGCGTTGCTGGTGCGGCGGGGGCTTCCCGGCGCAGGTTCACGGGCCCGAAGGCGCCGTCAGGGGAGCTCGGTGGCTTCGTCGATCAGCTGCTGGAGGCGGTTTGTGTCGGTGAGCACGATGGCTCCGCGACGGCGCTCGACCAGCCCGGCGCGTTCCAGCGCCTTGAACTCGCGCGCGACCGCCTCGCGCCGCGTGCTCACCCGTGCGGCGATTTCCGCATGCACCGGAGGGGGCGAGATCGTGGAGCGGGCCGGATGTCCGGTTTCGGGCCGCGCCAGGCGCAGGAGCTCGGCATAGATCCGGTGGCGTACCGTCAGGGTGGCGAATTCGTTGACGCGATTGGCCAGCATCCGCACCTGACCGGCCAGCAGGGCGAGGAGCTGGTCGCAGACATCCGGATGGGCGTGAACGGCTGCACGGAACACGGCCGCCGGCATGCGCGCCACGGTGGCGTCGGTCACGGCGACAATGCCGGCCGAGCGGGGCTGGTTGTCGATCGCAGCGAGCTCGCCAAAGAACTCACCGGCATCGATCTCGCGCAGCAGCACGTCGCGGCCGGATACCGATTGGATTGTCACCCGCACGGTGCCGCTGACGATGAAGAAAACGTCGTCGCTCTGGTCTTGATAGTCGATGATCCACTGCTTGCGCGGGGTTCGCCGCCAGATACATTGCGTATCGAGATGCCGGATCGCAGGGAGGTCCAGCGACCGGAACAGGCCGATCCTGGCAAGCGTTTCGGTTTGTCGGCTCATGGCAACTCAACCGCCAGCACGGCCTTTGGGCGACCGCAGCGGCCCGCATCCGATCGTGCGGCCGTTGCGGCTGACCACCGGCCTGATTCTGTTCACCTTTGCAACGTCGCATTTCATCGGCCATGCCTTTGGCGTTCGCTCCGTCGAGGCGATGCAGGCGGCGAGCGTGGTGTTCCTCAAGCCCTGGCAGACCCTGGCCGGTCTTCTCATCCTCGACACCTGCTTCCTGGTCCATGCCGCGCTCGGCCTGCGTGCGCTCTACCGCCGACGGCATCTGCGCATCCCGGCCAGCGAAGCATGGCAGCTCATTCTCGGGCTGGCCATTCCGCTGCTGCTCATCCCGCACGCCGCCAGCATCCGGATCGGCACTTCCGTGTATGACCTGGAATTCGGATATCCGCAGCTGATCTACCGCTTCTTCGTTGTTTCACCCGATGACGCGCTGCCGCGGCAATTGCTGCTGCTCGTCATCGTATGGGTGCACGGATGTATCGGCTTGCGCGCCTGGCTCAGGTCGAAGCCGTGGTACGCGGCCGCTGCGGCGCCGTTGGCGTCGTTGGCCACGTTGGTCCCGGTGCTCGCCATTGTCGGGGTCGTCAGCGCCGGCCTCGACATGCGTGAAGCGGCCGCGCGCGATCCGGGTTATGCGGCACGCTACGGCCCGCCGGCGCCAGGTAGTGCAGCGGCGCAACAGGTCGACGCGGTCAGGCGCATCACCGACGCCCTGGTGCTCGGCTATCTCGGCCTGGTGGGCGGGACATTCGCGCTGCGCACTGCGCGCAACGCCTATGCCCGGCGCTTCGCCGCCGTCACGATCGGCTATCCGGGCGGCCGCGCGGTGACCGTGCCGACCGGCTTTTCCGTACTGGAGGCAAGCCGATGGGCCGGCATCGCGCACGCCTCCGCGTGCGGCGGCCGCGGGCGCTGCTCGACCTGCCGGGTCCGGGTGGTGACCGGCGGCGAAGCCCTTGCACCGCCGCAGCCGGCTGAACGCGCCACGCTGACCCGTGTCGCTGCCGCCGCCGACGTGCGCCTTGCCTGTCAAATCCGGCCCACGGCCGATCTCAAGGTCGAGCCTTTGGTTCCAGTCGCCGGTGTGGCGGCGCGCCGTGCTGCGGCGCCTGACCGCTTCACGGCCGCGGCGGAGGGCGGAGCCGAGGCCACGATCGCCGCCATGTTCGTGGATCTGCGCCAGTCGACCCGGCTGGCCGCCGGTCGATTGCCCTTCGATGCGTTGTTCCTTTTCGATCGCTACATCCAGGCGGTGACCGGACCGATTCGCCAGCACGGCGGACACGTGACCAGCATCGCCGGCGACGGCGTCATGAGCATGTTCGGTGCCGACGGCAGAGGAGCATCTCCAGCGATGGCTGCGCTAAAGGCGGCGCTCGAGCTGTGGGGCAGGCTCGATCTGCTCAATGACGAGCTTGCGCCCGAACTTCAATCGCCGCTCCAGGTTGGCATCGGAATTCACGTCGGCGTGGCGGTCGTCGGATGGCTGAACAATGCCGATGTCAGATCGCTGCAGTTCCTCGGTGACGTCGGCAATGTCGCGGCCAAGCTGGAGGACCAGACGAAGCAGCTCGGCTGCACGCTGGTCGTGTCGATCGAGGCGCTCGATTCGATCGCTCCCGGGCTGGCTGCCGGGACAGGTCCGGCGATCGCCGCCGTCGCCGGCCGGGAGCCGATGCCGGTCGCGATCTTCCGCGCGCGCGGCGAACTGCAGGCCATGCTGGACGCCCGCGTCTGAGTTGCCTTGACCCGGCTTTCCGGCGTTTCCCGACCATTCACGAGGTGTGCGTTTTCACACCGGCCCGGTCGGCGGCGGCGCCTATGTTCGCGACATCGGTGGTCACGGAGATCACCCGCTGCAAAGGAGACCAAGACAATGCTCAGCAAGACCAAGATGATGATCGTTGCCGCCTTCGTGCTCGGTTCGGCCTCGGCCGCGTCAGCCCAGTCGTACGACCCGTCGGTCGGCACCGGCAATCTGGTTCCTTACGCCGCCCAGACCCGGGTGCTTTTGAATTCGTTCGGCGCGCGCGGCGTTGACGCCTATGCGAATGTCACGTCCGGCATCCAGCACAACACCCGCGGGATGACGGCTGACGAGAAGGCCCTGTTCGACCGCATCCGGCCCGAGTAACGCACACATGCT
>DATFWC010000144.1:0-6746 GCA_035259885.1 Xanthobacteraceae bacterium | reverse complement strand
CCTCGGCGGCTTCACGTCGATCCCGGGCGCGGTCGTCGGCGGCCTCATCATCGGAGCCGGCGAGAAGCTCGCCGAGGTGCTGCTGGCGCCGGTGCTGATCCGCTGGTTCGACCTGGCCGGCGGCGGCATCGAGAACTGGTTCGCCTACGTGCTGGCGCTGCTGTTCCTGCTGGTCCGGCCGCAGGGCCTGTTCGGGGAACGCATCATCGAACGGATATGAGAACAACCGTTTCAGCCATTCACTCGTCATGCGCGGGCTTGACCCGCGCATCCCGCTTAGACGAGCAGGGCCGTGCCCACCCAAGCGGGATGGCCGGGACAAGCCCGGCCATGACGAGCGGCTGAGGAGAGGAAGCGCGCGTGCTCTACCGCGAAGTCGGGCAGTTCAAGACCTCCTACGCCGCCGACCAGGCGATCTTTCCCATTGCGCAGGACCGCTGGTTCGTCGTCGGCTTGGTGGCGTTTGCCTTCGTCGGCGTGCCGCTGATCGCCAATCAGTATCTCTATACCGAGGTGCTGATTCCCGTCCTCATCCTGTCGCTGGCGGCCATCGGCCTCAACATCCTGACCGGCTATTGCGGGCAGGTGTCGCTGGGCACCGGCGGGTTCATGGCGGTCGGCGCCTATGCGGCCTACAATCTGGCGCTGCGGGTGCCGGAGACCAACCTCGTCCTGGTGTTCCTGTTCGGCGGCCTCATGGCGACACTGGTCGGCGTCCTGTTCGGCCTGCCGTCGCTGCGCATCAAGGGCTTTTATCTGGCGGTGGCCACCCTAGCCGCGCAGTTCTTCCTCGAATGGGCCTTCGCCCGGGTGAAATGGTTCACGAATTATGCGCCCTCCGGCTCGGTCGCGGTTGGCCGGCTGGAGCTGTTCGGCCTGCCCATCGACACGCCGGCGCGGCGCTACCTGCTGGTGCTCGCCATTGTCACCGTGCTGGCGCTCGCCGCCACCAACCTGGTGCGCGGCCGCATCGGGCGCATGTGGATGGCGATGCGCGACATGGATATCGCGGCCGAAATCATCGGCATCCGGCCTCTGCACGCAAAACTGTCGGCTTTCGCGGTGTCCTCGTTCTATGTCGGGGTAGCGGGCGCGATGTGGGGATTCGTGCGGTTGGGCTCGTGGGAGCCGCTCGCCTTCGACATCAACCGCTCGTTCCAGGTCCTGTTCATGATCATCATCGGCGGGCTCGGCTCGGTGTTCGGCTCGTTTCTCGGGGCTGCGTTCATCGTGCTCATGCCGATCTTCCTCAACCAGATGCCGGGCCTTCTCGGCATCAACCTGTCGACGGCGGCGATCTCGCACATCGAGTTCATGCTGTTCGGCGCCCTGATCGTGTTCTTCCTGATCGTCGAGCCGCACGGGTTCGCCCGGCTGTGGGCGATCGCGAAAGAAAAGCTCAGGCTGTGGCCGTTCCCGTATTGAGCCGGAGTCCCGCTCCATGGCAGCATGCCCGGTAGGGAGCAGCTTCGAGGCAAAGACCTCGACACACGATGACCGGCGATGCGCTCCTGGCGTACGGTCATTCCTAGGGAGATCAATGATGAAGACCAAGCTTTTGCGGTTCGCCGGCGCCGCGGCGCTTGCGAGCGCGGCGTTCGCCGCCCCGGCCATGGCTCAGAACGAGCAGTTCATTCCCCACCTCGTGTACCGGACCGGCGCCTATGCGCCCAACGGCGTTCCGTTCGCCAACGGCATTGCCGACTACTACCGGCTGGTGAACGAGCGCGACGGCGGCATCAACGGCGTCAAGCTGGTGTGGGAGGAATGCGACACCGGCTATGCCACCGATCGCGGCGTCGAGTGCTACGAGCGGCTGAAGGCCAAGGGCCCGACCGGTGCCGCCTACGTGATCCCGTTGTCCACCGGCATCACCTTCGCGCTTACCGAGAAGGCGCCGGTCGACAAGATCCCGATCATCTCCATGGGCTACGGGCGTTCCGAGTCACGCGACGGCTCGGTGTTCCAGTGGAATTTCCCGCTGCTCGGCACCTATTGGACCGCCGCCGACATCATCCTTCAGCACATCGCCAAGAAGGAGGGCGGCTGGGACAAGCTCAAGGGCAAGAAGATCGCGCTGGTCTATCACGACTCGCCCTACGGCAAGGAGCCGATCGCGCTGTTGCAGAAGCGCGCCAGCATGCACGGGTTCGAGACGCTGCTGTTGCCGGTCACCCACCCGGGCGTCGAGCAGAAGGCGACATGGCTGCAGGTGCGCCAGAACCGTCCCGATTATGTCCTGCTGTGGGGCTGGGGCGTGATGAACTCCACCGCCATCAAGGAAGCGGTGGCGGTCGGCTACCCGCGCGAGAAGATGTACGGCGTGTGGTGGTCGGGCGCCGAGCCCGACGTGCGTCCCGCCGAGGACGGCTCCAAGGGCTACAACGCGGTGACGCTGCAGCACACGGCGGGTCAGTTCAAGGTCCACGAAGACCTGAAGAAATACGTCTTCGACAAGGGCGTGGCCATGGCCAAGTGGGAGGAGAGCGGCGAAATTCTCTACGTGCGCGGCCTGATCAACGCCATGCTCGGCCTCGAAGCGATCCGCACCGCGCAGGACAAGTTCGGCAAGAAGCCCATGACCGGTGAGCAGGTGCGCTGGGGCCTGGAAAACCTCAACATCACCGCCGACCGGCTCAAGCAGCTTGGCTTCGAGAAGGAAGTGCAGCCCATCAGGGTCTCGTGCAACGACCATGAGGGTGCCCGCACTGGACGCATGCAGGCCTGGGACGGCAAGGAATGGAAGATCACGTCGGACTGGTACACCAGCGACGACAGCGTGATCTTCCCCATGGTCAAGGAAGCCGCGGCCAAGTACGCGGCGGAAAAGAAGATCACGCCCGGCTGCCTGGCCACGAACTGATGGCGCATCGGCCGGACGCGCAAGCGACGAAGGTGGCGGTGGCGCCGTCTCCATCCGATCTCGCGGCGTCCGGCCATGTCGGGCCGGTGGCGGCGCCCGCTGGCAACGCCATCCTGTCGGTCAACAATATCGAAGTCGTCTACGACCATGTCATCCTGGTGCTCAAAGGCGTGTCGCTGGCGGTGCCGCGCGGCGCGATCGTGGCGCTGCTCGGCGCCAACGGCGCCGGCAAGTCGACCACGCTGAAGGCGATCTCCAACCTGCTGCGCGCCGAGCGCGGCGAGGTGACCAAGGGCGCCATCGAGTTCGACGGCGCGCAGGTGCAGAAGCTCACGCCCAATGAGCTGGTGCGGCGCGGCTGCATCCAGGTGATGGAAGGCCGCCACTGCTTCGGCCATCTCACCATCCACGAGAACCTGCTCACCGGCGCCTATACGCGGCAGGACGGAAGGGCGGCGATCCGCCGCGACCTCGATCTCGTCTATTCGTATTTTCCGCGCATCGCCGAGCGGCGTGACGCCGTGGCCGGCTACGCGTCGGGCGGCGAGCAGCAGATGTGTGCCATCGGCCGCGCGCTGATGTCGCGCCCGAAGATGATCCTGCTCGACGAGCCGTCCATGGGGCTGGCGCCGCAGATCGTCGAAGAGATTTTCGACATCGTGAGGAACCTCAACCAGAACGAAGGCGTGTCGTTCCTGCTCGCCGAGCAGAACACCAACATGGCGCTCAAATACGCCAGCTACGGCTATATCCTCGAGAACGGCCGCGTGGTGCTCGATGGCGAAGCGCATTCGCTGCGCGAGAACCAGGACGTCAAGGAGTTCTATCTCGGCATTGCCGAGGGCAAGCGCAAATCGTTCCGCGGCGGCAAGCACTACCGGCGGCGCAAGCGCTGGCTGGCATAAGGTAACGATCAGCGTTTGGACCGCGCGAAGTCCTGATGCCGCTCGCACAGCGCGCTCAGCCGCCCCAAGCGGTAACAGATGTGTAGGAGGTCGAGGTCGAGCTCGCCGTCGAGCCCTTCCTTGTAGACCGAAAGCTCGGCCAGCAGCCTTCCGACCTCCGCTGCGGCGGCGGGCGCGCTCAGATTGATGTCGCCGAGCCGATTGGCCCAGCGCTTGCGCAAGTCGCCGTCGAGCGTCGGGCAATAAATGAGGTCCAGCCGCGCCTCGACGGCCGTGCGATACATCTCGTCGACGGTCTGCTCGGCCGAGAGCTCCGCAATCACCCGCTCGGCTTCGGCATTCGCGACCGGCGACACGCTCGGGTGACGCAGCCAGGCCAGCTCCGCTGTCCGGGTGCTACGCTGCACCGCCTCGTCGCGTTGCGTCTCGCGGGCGAGTTCGATGCGATCAAAACGGCGGTCCACGACGGATCTTCTCCATTCTTGCCGCCTGTCAGTATGCGCGTCCGCACCCGCCCTGATCTGTGTGCCAGATCACACCGCAGTTGCAGGATGATGGCGGGAAGTTTTCGTTGCCTGTGAACCGTTTCACGCGCGACCGACGGCGAATGCGGTATTGGGATCCGCATTGATGCTGACAACCTTCCACGGAGACAGGCCATGAAGACTCTTGTGACTGCGCTCGCGCTCGCGACCGTGATTGCGGCCCCGGCCTTCGCCCAGAAGCCAAAGCCGGCGACGTCCAACGCCGTGATCGTCGACGACAAGGTCGTCGGCCAGGATCCCGATGCCAACATCCGCTTCGAGCTGCGCAAGGAGTACATGCACGGCGTCGACTGATCGGCTGACGTTTTGCTGCAAAACCCCGGGTCGTCACCCGGGGTTTTGTTTTTTCTGGCCAACGCGCATGCCGCAGGGTTTGATAGAAGGGCACAGGACAAGCTTGCGGGGAGCCATCTACCGTGGCCCGGGATCACTATGATGCACGCGAGACGCGCGATCCCGAGGAACGTGAGCGCGACCTGTTCGCGCGGCTGCCGGCGTCAATCGGCCGGGCCATGAGCGCGACCGGGTGGGCGCAGCAGCTCGCCGGGGTCGATGCGCGGGCCGTGACGTCGCGCGCGGCGCTGGCCGGGCTGCCGGTTCTGCGCAAATCCGACCTGTCCGCGTTGCAGAGAGCTTCCCCGCCGTTCGGCGGATTCAACGTCACGCCGGCCGGCAAGGTGCGGCGGCTGCTGGTGTCACCGGGCCCGATCTTCGAGCCGGAAGGCTTTGGCGATGACTGGTGGGGTGGCGCACGCGTATTGTTTGCGGCCGGCTTCCGTCCTGGCGACATCGTGCACAACAGCTTCGCGTATCACCTGACGCCGGGCGGATACATGCTTGATGCGGCAGCGCATGCGCTCGGCTGCACGGTCATTCCGGCCGGCCCGACCAATACGGAGCAGCAGGTCGACGCCATCGCGCAGCTCAGGCCCACCGGCTATGTCGGCACGCCTGATTTCCTGAAAATCCTGCTCGACGCTGCGGCCGCAGCCGGCAAGGACGCCACGTCGCTCAAGCGCGGCCTGGTGTCGGGCGCCGCGCTGCCGGCGTCGCTGCGCCATGAGTATGGCACGCGTGGCGTGGCGGTGGCGCAGTGCTATGCGGCGGCCGAACTGGGGTTCATCGCCTACGAGAGCGAGGCGCGCGACGGCATGATCCTCAACGAGGACCTGATCCTGGAAATCGTCCGCCCCGGGACCGGCCATCCAGTTGCCGACGGCGAGGTCGGCGAAGTGGTGGTGACGTCGTTCAGTCCCGACTATCCGATGATTCGCCTCGCCACCGGCGACCTGTCCGCCGTGCTGCCCGGCCGCTCGCCCTGCGGCCGCACCAACGTGCGCGTGAAGGGCTGGATGGGCCGCGCCGACCAGACCACCAAGGTCAAGGGCATGTTCGTGCATCCGGCGCAGGTCGCCGAGGTCGGCCGCCGCCATCCCGAGCTTGGCCGGCTGCGGCTTGTCGTCGGCCGCGACGGCGAGCAGGACACCATGGTGCTCATGGCCGAATGCCAGCGGGCCGAATCGACGGACGCGGTCGCCGCGACGCTGCAGTCGGTCACGAAGCTGCGCGGCGAGGTGCGCATCGTGTCGCCCGGCAGCCTGCCCAATGACGGGAAGGTGATCGCCGATGAACGAACTTACAGCTGAAAACTCTGGCCTGAACGGCTGCCAAAGGGGCGGAACCCCGCACGCGTTGGCAAGTTATACCGCCAGACGGTGACCGCCTCTAACGCCCAAATGGTCTACGGGGGTTATGTGGTTTCCATCGGCCCCAGGCATCATCGGCGGGCCGCCTGACCAGCGGAGGCCGACGCCTAACCGGCTGAGAAACAAGGGCCGGGCTTCCCTTAGGGGAGCGCCGGCCCTTGATATGTCCATCCGTCCTGGCGTATCGCGCCCCGCCCTGCGAGCAGGCGCCCTCAGCGCAGCCGAATGCGTCCTTCCACGCCGGTGCGCACGGTGCCGAGCTGGCGCACGTGGACCATCACCTGGTTGGCCAGCAGCGGCGAGTCGTCGACCGGCAGCAGCTTTTTGGCGTCGCGCAGCGTGTCGTAGCGGTCGCCGCCGCGGGCGAGGAAATCGTTGATGGCGACGCGGTAGATCTTGTCATCCTGCAGCGGTGCATCGCCGAGCTTGATGCTGGTGATGCGGTTGCCCGGCGGCCGCTTGAGGTCGGCTTCGAGCGCGATCCCGGACATTTGCGGGAACCGTCCGGCCGCATCAGGCAATTGGCCAAGCCCATTTTCCAGCGCGCGCTTGAGGTCGCGGCCGGAAATCTCGATCGTCACCACGTGGTTGTTGAACGGCAGCTCAGACAAAATATCCCGCCGCGTGATGGTCGTGCCGGGCGCGTAGAGTTTTCCGGCGCGGATGCCGCCGCCGTTCATGATCGCGGCGTCGGTGCGCCCGATGACGCGCATGGCGTCGGCGATGA
>DATFWC010000143.1:0-4408 GCA_035259885.1 Xanthobacteraceae bacterium | reverse complement strand
GCGTAGAGTAGGGCGCGTATCATGCCATTGGATGTTCCGACCCTCTTCACGATCTCGACTTGCGTCACGGCGGTCTTGGGATTGTTCCTTCTGTTCGCCTGGATTCAGGATCGCAGCATCCGGGCGCTCGCCTGGTGGGCGGCGGCCTACCTGCTCGGCGGGCTCGCCGCCGCGATGTGGAACGTGCATGACGCGATCTCGCGCGCGTTGACCATCGACGTGGTCTTTGCGCTGATGTTCGTGGCCTGCGGGATCATCTGGAACGGCGCCCGGCTGTTCCACACGCGGCGCGTCCTGCCGGTGTGGATGTTCGCCGGCGCCATCCTGTGGCTCATCGCCTGCCAGAGTCCGATCGTCCACGAGTCCGACAACTACCGCATCATGCTCGGCTCGGCGGTGATCGCCAGCTACATCCTGCTGACAGCGTTCGAGCTGTGGCGCGAGCGCGGCGAGCAGCTGTTCTCACGCTGGCCGGCGATCGCCGTGCTGGTCGTGCACAGCTTCGTGTTCATGCTGCCGATCCCGCTGGTCGTGTTCCTGCCGCAGGAGAGCGGCGTGGCGCTCGCCAGCGGCTGGTTCCCCATCCTGGCGCTCGAGACGCTGCTGTTCGCCATCGGCACCGCCTTCATCATCCTGGTCATGGCCAAGGAGCGCTCCGACCAGATGCACCGGGCCGAGGCGTCGACCGATCCGCTCACCGGCATCTCCAACCGGCGCGGATTCTTCGAGGAAGCCGAGCGGCTGATCCGCAAGCAGGAATGGAAGAAACAGCCCGTGACCGTGCTGATGTTCGACCTCGATCACTTCAAGTCGGTCAACGATCGCTTCGGCCATGCGGTCGGCGACGAGGCGCTGTGCCTGTTCGCCCGCACGGCAGCGCTGAGCCTGCGCGCCAGCGACGTCATCGGCCGCCTGGGCGGCGAGGAATTTGCCGCTGTCCTGCCCAGCGACCTGACCGTCGGCATGACGGCCGCCGAGCGCGTGCGCTCGGCCTTCCAGGCGGCGGCCGCCCAGATTGCCGGCCACGATGTCGAGGTGACGGTGAGCATCGGCGCCGCCATGGCCACCGAGATGCCGTGCGATTTTGCCGCGCTGCTGACGCGCGCCGACGCGGCGCTCTATCGCGCCAAGGAGGCCGGGCGCAATCGCGTGGAAGCCTCGGCGCAAACCGCGGCCGAGCCGGCCAGCGACGGCGCCGCCCGGCGCAGCGACGACCGTCCGCGCGGAGTCGATTGGGCGGCCGCGATGCCGGCGATGCCGGCGCGGTGAAATCGGCGCCTGTGGCGACCGGCGCGGCGGCGCAAGCCGCCGCGTTAATGCTCTGGCAACCATGATGATGCGTCGCCACGATGACGGTCGCGGCAACCTGCCGTTTACCGCGGCCCGCTAGCGTACGGGGCATGATCCAGTGGCGTACCGTTCAGCAGGTCGAAGCCGATCTTGTCGCGTTGCGTGCGTCTGCCGAACGGGCCGGCTGTGCCCTGGCGTGCCTGTTCTCGTCGTCGGATGAATTCGAGGCGGCGGTGATCAAGGCGCGGCGCGCTGCCGGCATGTTCCGGCCCGTGCGCAAGCGCCGTCCGCTGCGCGCCGGCGTGCTGACGCTCATCCTCGCCGCCGTTTTCCTGATGCTCTGATGCGCACGCGCCGCGCCCTGTTGCGCTGGCGACACAGGCTGTAGCAGCGCCACCAAGTCGATCACGATCATTCCGTGAGGCCAGGGCGCTCGCGGCGCGCCTCGCGCGCCAGCAGGAGCGGACAACAAAAAGGGGGCGCTCTGAACAAGAGCGCCCCCAAAAGTGGTCGCGGCGGTCGCGACCGTGGGAGTTTTACGCCGAGTAGTACATCTCGAACTCGACCGGGTGCGGGGTGTGCTCGAAGCGGATCACTTCCTGCATCTTGAGCTCGATATAGCTGTCAATGAAGTCGTCATCGAACACGTCGCCGGCCTTGAGGAACTCGCGATCCTTGTCGAGATAGCCGAGCGCCTCGCGCAACGAGCCGCACACGGTGGGAATCTTCTTCAGCTCCTTGGGCGGCAGGTCATACAGATCCTTGTCGATCGCCGGTCCCGGATCGAGCTTGTTCTTGATGCCGTCGAGGCCGGCCATGAGCATCGCGGCGAACGCCAAGTAGGGATTGGCCAACGGATCCGGGTAGCGCACTTCCACGCGCTTCCCCTTGGCCGAGGAGGCAAGCGGGATGCGGCAGCCGGCCGAGCGGTTGCGCACCGAGTAGGCGAGCAGCACCGGCGCCTCGAAACCGGGAACGAGCCGCTTGTAGGAATTGGTCGTTGGGTTGGCAAAGGCATTGATGGTGCGGGCGTGCTTGAGGATGCCGGCGATGTAGTGCAGCGCCGTGTCCGACAGGTCGGCGTACTTGTTGCCGCCGAACGTGGGCTTGCCGCCCTTCCAGATCGACTGGTGGCAGTGCATGCCCGAGCCATTGTCGCCATAGATCGGCTTGGGCATGAAGGTCGCCGTCTTGCCGTAGATCTGGGCGACCTGGTGGATGCAGTATTTGTAGATCTGCATCTGGTCGGCCATCTGCACCATCGGGGCGAACTTCATGCCCAGCTCATGCTGGGCCGACCCGACCTCGTGGTGGTGCTTCTCCACCGTCACGCCCATGCGCTTCATCGCGCTGAGCATTTCCGAGCGCATGTCCTGCGCGGTGTCCTGCGGCGGCACCGGGAAATAGCCCTTCTTGAAGCCGATATGGTGACCAAGATTGCCACCCTCGTAGGCCGTGTCGGTGTTGATCGGCAGCTCGACCGAATCGAGCTTGGCGCTGACGTTGTAAGGATCGGCCTTGTAGCGCACGTCGTCGAACACGAAGAACTCGGCTTCCGGGCCGAAGAACACGGTGTCGCCGACGCCCCACGCCTTGACCAGGCCTTCCGCCTTCTTGGCGATGCTGCGCGGGTCACGGTTATAGGGCTCGCCGGTGGTCGGCTCGAGCGTGTCGCACACCAGCACCAGCGTGGTCTCGGCAAAGAACGGGTCGATGCAGGCGGAGGCCGGGTCCGGCATCAGGTTCATGTCGGACTCGTGGATCGCCTTCCAGCCGGCGATCGATGATCCGTCGAACATGATGCCTTCGGCGAAGGTGTCCTCTTCGATGGTCGAGACGTCGACCGTGACGTGCTGCCACTTGCCGCGCGGATCGGTAAAGCGGAAATCGACGAATTTCACGTCGTTGTCCTTGATCATCTTCAGGACGTCTTTGGCCGTCGTCATTCATTTCCCCTTATGTTGGAAAATTGGAACTGAGGCGGGCGGATTTCGCAGGGTTTAGGCCAGATTTCAGATGGCATCCAGCCCGGATTCGCCGGTTCTGATCCGGATGGCTTCCTCGATATTGGAGACGAAGATTTTCCCGTCGCCGATGCGGCCCGTCTGCGCTGCCCGGCGGATCGCCTCGATCGCCTTTTCCACCATGTCGTCACCGAGCACGATCTCGATTTTGACCTTGGGCAGGAAGTCGACCACGTACTCGGCGCCGCGATAGAGCTCGGTATGGCCCTTCTGCCGCCCAAAGCCCTTGGCTTCCGTCACCGTAATGCCTTGCAGGCCGACCTCTTGCAGGGCCTCCTTCACCTCGTCCAGCTTGAAGGGTTTTATGATTGCCTCGACTTTTTTCATTGCGTCCGGGCCTCCCGGCTCCCAAAGCGCTGCCCCGCACGCCGCGCGCTCGCTGTTAGCAGGGTCCGTGCCAATCGCCTGCGGGCCCGAAAGACATGCTGCGCCAACCGATTGGGCAGCGATCCAGGCCCCCTTTGCGACCCCGCCGGATAGGGCATGCACACATTATAGGCAGACTGCACGCCCGTTGGGCAACAGCCGTCAGCATCCTATCAGCGGTTGGGATATCTGCTCGCCCAGCGCGTCACTGGCGCGATTTCCAACTATGCTACCGCTCGACCCGCCCCGACGACTTGGCCCGCCATGATCGAGCTCGTCACTCCCGCCGAAATGGCCGAGGCCGATCGTCTGACGATCGCGGCGGGCACGCCGGGCCGGACCCTGATGGAGCATGCCGGCCGGGCGGTGGCCGAGGCAGTGGCGGCACGCCACCCGCCCGGTGCCCGCGTGGTCGTGGTGGCCGGCCCGGGCAACAATGGCGGCGACGGCTTTGTGGCGGCGCGCATCCTCGCCGGCCGCGGTTATCCGGTGCGCCTGTTGCTGCTCGGGGACGTAGCGCGGCTCAAGGGCGATGCCGCCCAGGCGGCGCAGGATTGGACCGGCCCCGTCACGGAGGCGGAACCCGCTGCCCTGTCAGGCGCCGAGGTGGTGATCGACGCGCTGTTCGGCGCCGGCCTCGACCGCCCGGTGACCGGCCGGGCGGCCGCCATGATCGCCGCCATCAACGGCTCCAGCGCCCGCGTGGTGACCGTGGACCTGCCCAGCGG
>DATFWC010000142.1:0-4068 GCA_035259885.1 Xanthobacteraceae bacterium | reverse complement strand
CATCGCAAAGCCGACCACGAGGGCCGTCGTCACCAGGCCGGCGATGACCAGGATCTTCATAATCGGATCGCCCACACCAGCGGCTTTCGCGACTATACCCATTTCGCAAGAAATTTCGCCATCGGCTCTACGTTGACATCGTAGGGGTCGCTAGTTCGATCCCAGCCGCGCCCATCAGCCTTCGCTGCTTCGCAACTCCTGGCAAGCAAGCCAGCTACCATCGTCGCACGAAGCAGCGAAGGGTGGCTGTCGTCGCCGTAGGTACAGTCCGACGGCAGCGCTTGGGGCGCCGCCGTCGACATCGGGTTTGATCCATCATCGGTCTAGCCCGTTACGCTGCGAGCGCGGGCGCGACCTGCGCCGGCGGCTCGGTCGGCGCGGAGGAGGCTGCGGTCCGCCGTCCGCCGTGCCAGCGCGTGTCGGACAGCACCCAGCCAATGCTGCCGCCCACGCAAGCCGCAATGGTGGGGGCCATCACGTTGACCATGCCGGTCGGGAAGCCAGGCACTTCCATTCCGGCGGCATACGCAAGCATCAGGGCGAAGCCGCTCGCCACGGCTGCAGCGGCGGCATGGCACGCCACGTAGAGCGTCGCCTCGGAGAACCGCTGGCGTCCCGAGAGCGTCGGCTTCTCCCACCGCCTGGTCGACATGATGACGAAGACCGACGCCACGGCAGCGGGAGGAAGACCCCACGGCAGGATCTGCAGCGCCATGACGGGTCCTGTCTGCTGGCTGAGAGCTTGCGTCACCGAGACCCAAGCCAGGGCCGCAAAAAACGCCAGGCCGAACGATCCGAGGAACGTGAGAATGACGGCCGTGGCCTTGTCCGACCAATCGGCTCCGCTGGCGTCGGGGTCGCCGACCGGCCGCGCAAGCGCGCGGTCGAACAAGAACATCGATACGCCGGCCGCAAACACCACCGGGAGGATGTACATGACCATTGTGGGCAGGGCCCAGCTCATGATCCTGAAGATATTCTCGCTGATGATGCCTGCCGGGGTTTCCTGATGGAGGAGACAGTAGGAGAGAATGGACAGTAGGCAGCCGACCACGGTTGCGAGAGCGATCACCGTGAGATTCAGGAAGATGTGCGACGGGCGGAAGTCGAGTCCCATGTTCTGCACCGGCAGGCCGGTACTCTGCAGCCGGGAGCGCACGCGCATTTCGGTGCTTTCCGCCTCCAGCATGGCGCACGTCATGAAGCGCGCCGCCTTGCGAACGCCTGCGCGATAGCGTCGCTCGATATAGCGCGCAGCTCCCACGTTGATCGTATTGTCGGGATCGGCCGAGAATTCCTGATCGAACGTATCCAGGATCTTCTGATTGACGCGAAAGAACCTGGCGTAGCGTCGATACGCGGATGCCTGCTCGACCTGCTGCAGGTGCTCCCAGGTTTCCTTGATCTGCTCGAACCGCTCCTTATGCGCCGTGATGGCAGCGAGGACCGCCGGAAGTGGAGCGTCGTCGTCGAGGTCAGACGGCTCGGGCACATGCAGGAGAGATCGGATCTCCTGGGCCAGCATGCGGGCCTTGGACGGGATGCTGGCAAAGTCCTGCAGCGCCAGGCGCAGCCGGTCGTCCACCCCGCTGAATCTCGGCAGGGCCGGGAACGCCATCGCGACGAGCGCGGCCCAGGCCGGCGTGCCGATGGTCTCGCCTTCTGTCTTCAACTCGCCAAACAGCGATACGAGGAATCTCTGCAGGGCCGGAAACGAACCGGCAAACAGGAGAGCCATGTAGACGGCAACGTAGAACCCGACATAGGTCGAGGCGGCAAGCTGGAAGCGGAACGCCGTCGTGAACGAGCGCGGCGTGAGCGGTGGCGACAGCTCGTCGGTGTCGGGCAACGACACGTTGAAGCGACCGTAGGCGAAGAGCAGGACAGAGACCAGGCCGGTCCAGAACGGGAAATCCGACAGGATGTGGTTGAGAAGGCCGTCTTGCATTGGATCCTCCTTCCGGCAGGTAGAGGATCGATGCTCCCGCTGGCAAAGGTTGTGAGCTGGTTCACACCTTTCGCGGTTTGTTTGCGATCGCCGGCATCTATTCGCCGCGACGGCGTTGGGTGCGGCCGTGAGTATGCCGTCCGGCATGTGGGCCGGCGTGCGCCGGCAGGCGGTCCGGCTTCGTCAATTCACCTGCATGCCGGCGGCATTGACCAGCATGGCGTTGACGTCGATCTCCTTCTGCGTGAAGGCCTCGAACTCGGCGGCCTGCATCGGCAGCGGGTCGCCGCCGGCGTTGGCGATCTTCTCCCTGACGGACGGCTGCTGCAGCGCCTTGACGGTCTCGGTATTCATGCGCTCGATGATCGCTTTCGGCGTGGCGGCGGGAGCCCACAGGCCGACCCAGAAATTATAGTCGGAGTTCGGGAAGCCGGCCTCGACGGTGGTCGGCACGTCGGGCAGCGCCGTGGCGCGCCTGGCGCTGCTCACCGCCAGCACGGCGATCTTGCCGCCCTGCATCAGGCCGCGCGCCGGCGGCAGCGGCACGAAGTAGAAGTCGACGCGGCCCGCCATGATCTCGGTGAGGGCGTCCGGGCCGCCCTTGAACGGGATGTGCTGCACCTTGATGTCGGCCGCCATGGCCAGGCGTTCGGCATTGAGGTGCGAGGCGCTGCCGGCGCCGGCCGTGGCGTAGTTCAGCTTGCCCGGATTGGCCCTGGCGAACGCCACCATGTCCTGCAGCGTGGGATATTTGTTGGGCGTGACGGCGAGCACGTTGGGCAGGCTGGCCAGCGCCGTGATGCCGGAAAAATCGCGCCGCGCGTCGTAGCCGGGATTGGAATAGGTCGTGGCCGTGACGGCGAACGAGGTCGAATGGGCGAGGAACGTGTAGCCGTCGGGATCCGCCTTGGCGACCGCTCCGATGCCGAGCGTGCCGCCGGCACCCAGCCGGTTCTCCACGACGATGGCCTGGCCGATCTGCGACGAGACCTGCTCCATGACGGTGCGGGCCACGATGTCGGTGGCGCTGCCGGCCGTGAACGGGATGATGACCCGGATCGGCTGCTTGCCTGGCCAGGTTTGCGCCCCTGCCGCTGCCGGAACCAGGACGACCAGGGTGGCGAGTGCGAAGCGCAGGCGCCGCGTCATGGACGGGGCCTCCTTTCGCCGATGACCGGACGGCGTCCGCGCCCGCGCCCCAAAATCAGCCGATCGAATCACGCGCGGGCACTGGGGTTGTCCCTACGTTGACACGTGCGGCCGCGATCCGTAAACAGCGCGCCATTGGACAACCTGACGCGCCGCCGGCGCCCTGGATCGGAACCATGAAGGTCCGCAATTCGTTGAAATCACTGCGCGGCCGCCACCGCGACAACCGCCTCGTGCGGCGCAAGGGCCGGGTCTATGTGATCAACAAGACCCAGCGCCGGTTCAAGGCGCGCCAGGGCTGACGCTGGCGAGCCGGCCGGTCCTCACGGTGGTGTGACGGAAGGCTGCTTCTGCAGCGCCGCGATACGCTGTAGGTTTGAGCCATGGCTCCGATGTTCCCGGTGGTTCGATTCGCTGTCGCCCTGACGGCGCTGGTGCTCGCCTGCGGCATGCCGCAAGCCGCGCTCGCCCAGGAGGCGCGGCCGCCCGACGCCGAGCCGGCGCAGCCCCATGCGCCGCCGACAAAGCTGCCGCGCCCGCAGCGCGGCGACCGCACGCAGAATCTCGATTTCCTGTTCGGCGCCCTGAAGGCCGCGCCCGATACCGAGACCGCCAAGGCGATCGAAGAGCGCATCTGGGCGCTGTGGTTCGTCTCCGGCAGCGATACCGCCGACCTCCTCATGACGCGCGTGAAGAGCGCCTTCGACGCCAAGGAACTCGACCTCGCGATTCAACTGCTCGACGCCGTGATCGAGATCAAGCCCGACTATGTCGAAGCGTGGAACCGGCGCGCCACCATCTATTTCATGAAGAAGGACTACGGCCGCGCCCTCGACGACATCCGCCAGGTGCTGGCGCGCGAGCCGCGCCACTTCGGCGCGCTGTCCGGCCTCGGCTTGATCATGCAGGAGTTCGGCGAGGAGAAGCGGGCGCTCGAAGTGTTCCGCCGCGCGCTCGCTGTGCACCCGCAC
>DATFWC010000141.1:0-3758 GCA_035259885.1 Xanthobacteraceae bacterium | reverse complement strand
CACTTGCGTGCACGGGCAGGTCGGCGCGCCAAGGCCGGCAACGAGGGCCCGGCTGCGCGCCCGCTCGCTGAGCCGCTGCGCGGTCGCCGCCAGGTCGCCGTTGGCATAAGCCGCCAGGAAGGTCTGGTACGACGCCACCGTGTTGAGCGTGACGGCGGCGTACCACGCCATCATCTCGCGCCGCCGCTCGAGCAGGCTGCGCACGCGCGGCGCATAGGGCGCGACCGAGTAGACCGCGACATAGGCCTCGAAGGCTTCCGGCGTGCCGTCCTCGATGACGAGGCGATAGGCGTCGGCAGCCTGGCGGCTGCGAAACTCGTTGCGCCAGGACTCCACCGAGCGCGTCGCCGTGCGGCGCGCGCCGCCGCCGGTCGCCCCGCTGCTGTCGGCGGACGCCACCTTGGTGCCACCCGCCTCCCCCGGGAAGAAGAAGAAATCGGCGGTGAGCGAGGAGCTTTCCCACGGCGTCTGCTGCTGCCGGGTCGCGTCGTGCACGAGATAGCGCACGCGCTTGAGCGCCTGCTCGATCGGCACGCCGGGTTCGCGGCCGATTTTCAGGAGCGCCGCCGTGAACGGCGAGTTGGCGCCGTCGCCGTCCTGCGCCTCGGTTCCAGGCACGGTGGAATAGGACACCAGCGAGCCGGTGGGCGCGTCGACGATCGCCGGGCCGCGGCCGGTCGTCTTGTTGATGTCGGAGAACGGATTGTTGCGGCAGGCGTCGAGGATGACGATGCGCGCCTTGTTGCGCACCGCTGCCAGCGCGTTCATCACGTCGGCCAGGCGCATCGCCTGCAGCGGCACGTCGGCTTCGCGCTGGATGCGCGCGTCGATCGGCACGAGAAAGTTCTCGCCGTCCACCTGCAGGCCGTGGCCGGCATAGAACAGGAGCGCCACGGTGTCGGGTCCCTTGCCGGCCACGATGTCGGCGAAGTTGCTGATCGCCTGGCGCATTTCGCTCTGTGCCAGGTTGGGCGCCGAGATCACCTCGAAGCCGGCCGCGGTCAGCATGTCGGCCATGGCCTGGGCGTCGTTCGCCGGATTGGGCAACGCCGTCACGGTCTCGTAGGCCGAGTTGCCGATGACCAGGGCGATTCGGTTTTCGGCGGCTGGCGCCGCCGTCGCGGTCAACGCCAGCGTGACAAGCGTGCACAACGCGCGGTATGACATGGCCCGCCTCCCCTCTTTTTAGTTGCGGTCCACGGGGCCTCGTCGGCGCACGGACCGATCGACGCCGCTGTCATCACAGGTCCGTGTAGTATACGCCAAGCCTAGGCCCGGCCCATTTTTCTCCACAATTGGTCCTGGTGATCGTGCCCCAAATCTCGTGTCGGCGCGCCTTTCGCCCCAGTGTCGCCCCATTCCCCCGTTTCCGTGAGACCCATGTCCACGCGGGCGCGGGGGAAGTGCGCGGGGGGCAGGACCAGCCTCATTTGCCTCGCGGTTGCGTTGTGGCGCGTATTCGCTACAGCGGAGGACGCTGGCGCGGCTTCCGCATGTGATCCAATACCCGTGGCGGCCGGGAGCGCGGCCAGCGTCAGCGACGGGCGCACCTTTGTTCTCGATGATGGGCGTGAGGTCCGCTTGGCGGGCATTGAGATTCCTGCTGCGGAAGGTTTCGCGGCGCGAGCGAAGGAGCGCTTGCACATGCTGGTGGCCGGCGAGGCGGTCATGCTCAGGGGTATGGAAACGGATCGGTACGGCCGCGTCGTGGCCCATGTCTTCCGTTCCGGCAGCCCGGAGCGCTGGATCCAGGCCGAGCTGGTCGCTGCGGGTGACGCGCGCGTCGCCACTTACGCCGGCGACCGTGCTTGCGCGGCCGAGCTCCTGCGCCGCGAGCGCACAGCGCGCGCCGCCGGCCGCGGCCTGTGGTCCGATCCGTCCCAGAAGCCGCTGCAGGCCGAAGACCCGGCCGCGCTGGCGGCCGTGCGCGGGCAGTTTGCGATCGTGGAGGGCAAGGTGCTGTCGGTGCGCGAAAGCGGGGGCACCATCTATGTCAATTTTGGCCGGCGGTGGAGCGAGGACTTCACCGTCACCATTGCCAAGCGCAACGAGCGTGCGTTCGCGGCGGCGGGCCTCGAACCCAAAGCCCTGTCCGGCCGGCGTATCCGTGTGCGCGGCTGGATCGAGGAGCGCGGCGGTCCCTGGATCGACGTGGTGCGCCCCGAGCAAATCGAGCTGACGGAGCGCAACTAGTGCGGCGGAGCATGACTCGCGTTGGTAGCGCTCGGTGGCTCAGGCTGGCGATGGTCGGCCTGACGGCCTGCGCGCTCGCCGGCTGCGCCTCCTACGTCAACGGCTATCGCCAGGCGACCTTGCCCGACCTGCCGAAGCAAGCCGAGACGCTGGCACCCAACCAGCGCGAACACCAGAGAATCCTCGCCACCTATGGCGGCGCCTATCAGGACCCTGCCCTGGAGGCGCTGATCACCAAAGTGGTCGACCAGCTGGTGGCGTCGTCGGAGCGGCCCGACCTCAAGTACAAGATCACCATCCTGAACTCGCCCGCCGTCAACGCGTTCGCGCTGCCCAACGGCCAGCTCTACGTGACGCGCGGATTGCTGGCGCTCGCCAGCGACAATGCCGAGCTCGCCTCGGTCCTGTCGCACGAGATGGCACACGTGATCGCACGCCACGCGGCGCTGCGCGAGGACCAGGCCCGCCAGGCGGCGCTCATCAGCCGGGTCGCCACCGACGTGTTCAACGATCCACAGATGAGCGCGCTGACGCTGGCCAAGTCGAAGCTGGCGCTGGCCGGCTTCTCGCGCTCGCAGGAGCTCGAGGCGGACGGGATTGGTGTCGGTATCGCGTCGCGCGCCGGCTACGATCCTTATGGCGCCGTGCGCTTCCTCAGCGCCATGGGGCGCAACATCGCGATGCGTCCCGCTTCGACCTCCGGCATCGATCCGCGCATGCTGGATTTTCTCTCGTCGCATCCGGCCACGCCGGATCGGGTCAAGAACGCGCAGGCCAATGCGCGCCAGTACACGGCGCCGGGCACCGGCAACCGCGACAAGGCCGCCTACCTGGCGGCGATCGACGGCCTGCCCTACGGCGAAGATCCGAGCGAAGGTTTCGTGCGCGGCCGCCGCTTCCTGCACCCGAAGCTCGGCTTCACGTTCACGGCCCCCGAAGGCTTCGTGCTCGACAACACGGCGCAGGCCGTGCTCGGCGTGAAGGACGGCGGCGGACAGGCATTGCGCCTCGACGTCGTGCGGGTGCCGGCGACGCAGAGTCTCGGCGAATATCTAACGTCGGGGTGGATGGACAATGTCGATCCGGCGTCGGTGGAGAACTTGACGATCAACGGTTTCACAGCGGCGACGGCGGTGGCTGCCGGCGAGCAGTGGCACTTCCGCCTCTATGCCATCCGCTTCGGCACTGAAGTCTATCGCTTCATCTTTGCCACCAAGTCGAAGATCGCGGCGGTCGACCGCTCGTTCCGCGAGTCGGTGGACACGTTCCGCCGGCTGAGCCTGTCGGAAATGACCACCGCCAAGCCGCTGCGCCTCAAGATCGTCACCGTGCAGCCCGGCGACACCGCCGAACGCCTGGCCAGCCATATGGCCGTCACGGACCGGCCGCTCGAGCGCTTCCTCGTCATCAACGGCCTGGACAACGGTGAGGCGCTGAAACCCGGCGAAAAGGTCAAGATCGTGGTTGAATAGCGCTCCCCGCGCTCCCGTCAGCGGAGCCCTTCGTGAGAGCCGCTATGCGAACCTTTTTCCTCGCCACTCCCGTCCTGATCGCCGCGCTCGCCG